>CALXPV010000032.1 GCA_944390295.1 uncultured Clostridia bacterium
AAGTATACTGTATTTGCAATTTCTTCTGCAGTTCCCATTCTTTTTAATGGTATTTGTGCATTAATTCCTTCTTTTACTTTATCACTTAATACTGCTGTCATATCTGTAGCTATAAAACCAGGTGCTACACAATTTGCTAATATATTTCTTGAAGCAAGTTCTCTTGCAACACTTTTTGTAAATCCTATAATTCCTGCTTTTGATGCAGCATAATTTGATTGTCCTGCATTTCCAATAACTCCTACAACAGAAGAAATACTTACTATTCTTCCTTCTCTTTTTTTCATCATATATGGTGTTACAAGTTTAGTTAAATTAAATGTACCTTTTAAATTTATAGAAATTACTTTGTCGAAATCTTCTTCTTTCATTCTCATTAATAAATTATCTCTTGTAATTCCTGCATTATTAATTAATACATCTATTCTTCCAAATTTTTCTATTGCAGATGTTACCATCTTTTCACATTCTTCATAATTACTTACATCTGCTTTTTCCATTAAAACTTCTGAACCATATTGTTTAAATTCTTCTTTTATTGCATCTAAGTCTGTATTATCTGAAACATAATTTATTACTAAATCATATCCGTTTTTAGCAAACTTTTCTGCAATTGCTTTTCCAATTCCTCTTGATCCACCTGTAATTAAAGCTACTTTCTTTTCCATTTTTTACTCTCCTTTATTAAAATTTTCTAAAAATGATTCTAGTGATTCTACACTATTAATATTTACTACATTTGCTTCTTTGTTTTCTTTTCTAACAAATCCTGTTAATGTTTTTCCTGGTCCTATTTCTACGTATGTATCTATTCCATTATCTTGCATTGTTTTTATTGCCTTATCAAATCTTACAGAACTTACAATATGTCTTGATAAAACATCGACCATATCATCATTTTCATTATAAAATGTTCCATCTAGATTTTTTATTACTTTAGCTTTTGGAGCTTCTGTATTAAATTTTACTTCTTTTAATTTTTCTGTATATAAATTTTTTGCTTCATTTAATTTTGTTGTATGGAAAGGTCCACCTGTAGCTAATTTTAAAGCTCTTTTTGCACCTTTTTCTTTTAAAGCTTCTATTGCAATGTTAATTGCTTCTTCATCTCCTGAAATTACTGTTTGACCAGAATAGTTATAATTTGCAGGTGATATAAACATTCCTTTTTCTGCAATTTCTGCACATACCTCTTCTATAATTTTGCTATCTAAACCTATTATTGCTGCCATGCTGTAATTTCCTGGTTCTACTTTGTTTCCCATTAAATATCCACGGTGTTTTAATAATGTAATTCCATCTTCAAAACTTAAATATCCTCCACTTATTAATGCTGGATATTCTCCTAAGCTTAAACCTACTGTTATTTCTGGCTTTACACCATTTTCTTCTAATACTTTTAATATTCCTAAACTCATAGTTGCTATTGCAAGTTGTGTGTTTTCTGTTTTGCTTAATTCTTCCATCGTAGAATTAAAAGTTAATTCTGCTATATCTTTTCCAGATATTTCTGAAGCTTTATTATATACTTCTCTTATTTCTTCATATTTATCATATAAATCTTTTCCCATTCCTACTGTTTGTGCACCTTGGCCTGGAAACATAAATGCTATTTTCATAGTTTTCCCCTTTCTACATTTCTAATAATATACTTCCTGTGTTTAGTCCTCCACCATAACCTATTAGAATTACTTTATCATTTTCTTTTAACATATTTTGTTTTATCATATCATCTATTGCTATTGGAATACTTGCACAAAATGTATTTCCATATTCTTCTACATTTGAATACATTTTTTCTTTTGATAATTTTAATTTGTTTGACATTGATGATAAAATTCTTCTATTTGATTGATGTGGAATAATGTATTTTATATCTTCCATATTTATTTTATTTTTATCTAATACTTTATTTATGTTTTTTACAGTATCTGTTACTGCATATTTATATACTTCTTTGCCATCCATATATATTTTTTCGTTATTTCTATATGTTAGTATTTCGCCTTTTTGCCCTTTACTTTCTATATATGAATCATATAATTTTTTGCTTTCGCATTTTTTTATAACTATAGCTCCTGCACCATCTGCAAGTAATATTTCTGTGTTTATATCATTTCTATCTATATGCTCTGATAGTTTTTCTACTCCTACAACTAATGCTGTATTTATCCTACCACTATCAATGTATAGTTTAGCAATGTCAAATGCATTTATAAAACCTGCACATCCAGCTAAAATATCCATACACATACAATTTTCTATATCAAAATATTTTTGTATTTCATAAGATATACTTGGCATTTGCCTTGTTTCTGATATTGAAGCTACTATTATTAAATCTATTTTTTCTTTTATATTTTTTAAAGCTTCTTTTGATGCTTTAATTGCTAATTCTTCTATATTTTCTTCGGCATAAAATCTTTGCTTTATACCTGTTCTTTTTAAGATGTAATTTTCTTCTACTTTATATTTTTTTTCTAATTCTTCATTTGTTATTTTTATTTTTGGAATATATTTTCCACTTGAAATTATTTGTACATTACTCATATCTGCTCCTATTATATATATTTCCCTATAATATTTTAATGGTTTTTGGGGCTTTTTTTAATTAGTCCGACCGGTCAGATTTTATACTCTACATATAATTTCTCCGAAGTGCCAATTGTATTTTATCATATTTTATTTTATAACAAAAGAGCATTTGTTATTTTAAGCCAATTTATTATTTATCTAGGAAAAAGAGTTGGAATTTGATGCTTACATCACTTTCCAACTCTTTTTAGGCTTTGATAACTTAAATATTGGGAGTGCTTTCGATAGGTGTTACTCTAGCACCGGGAATCGATTCTACTTCGCTTTCTCTTTCACCTTTGAAAAATCCCGCAGAATTATACTGAGTTACTTTTTCACCATTATGATGTAAATATTTTGCATCATAGTAGTGAAAGAAGTCCCAGAAATATTCTTCAGTATCTGTTCCTTCGCAATCCATTTCGTCATACCGTGCAAAGCACCAGATTTTCACATCTCTTTCGGGAATTTCTATTGGTTGTCCAAAGTCTTTAGAGCACCTTATTAAGGTCCAGTCTATCAGACCATTTCCCAATAATTTTTCATCATCTACCACAATTTTTTTCTGTGGTATTATCCGGATTTTTTCGTCCTTAATTCCAAGATATCTACCAGTAATGCTTTCCTTTTGTTTTGTAATAACATTTATGATAGCATTTTTCCTTAAGTCCTTCATATCCATAAAAAGCCCTCCTTTTTTTATTCGCTTACTATGATTGTTGTAAGCACTCTTAAACATTTAGTTATCGCTGTTATTATATCACAATTTACGTATTAACCCAAGAATTAAATTTAAGATTCAATTTTATTGTATTAATGTAAAAATCACTTTCCCCTATACCATAAAAAAAGACATCCCCCTGAAATGTGTTTTTATTGTTTTCACATTCAGGGGGTTACAGAGGTTATTTTACATCAAGTACAGCCCGGTTTTCGAGCTTAACCACTTTAAGCTTAAGCACTCTTGCAAGTTTCCTCACCTTATTTTCCGAAATTTCATCTGGAAAATACATATGCACCTCACCGTGCATATATTGTGCATTAAAGCTTTTCGGACCATATACCTGCCTTACAGCATTTTTAGCCCGATTTAATGATGTTGTTTTGCCTTGAATTATAACTTTCTTCATAGGCATAATCCCTCCTTATGTTTATAATACTCTAGTGTCAATATAATTATACTATCTTTATCTATTTTATGTCAATCTAATGTAGTAATTTGTCATTTTTTGTATTATCTGTTATAATAATTTCATTATGGAAACAAGAGAAAGATATAATCATTTAAATACTTATTATAAAAATAAATTTGGTGAAAGGACATTAAAAATTTGTATTGATGCAGGTTTTTCATGTCCTAATCGTGATGGAACTTTAAGCAATTCTGGTTGCATTTTTTGTAGTGAAAAAGGTTCTGGAGAATTAATTAAATATTCAAGTCAACATATAGAAAATCAAGTAACAAACTTTTTAAATAGCTATCGTGGAAAACGTGCAAATAAATTTATAGCATATTTTCAAAACTTCACAAACACATATGATACACTAGAAAATTTAAAGGAAAAATACGATTCTGCTCTAAATGCTAGTGATAAAATTGTAGGTCTTTCTATTGCTACTAGACCTGATTGCATTACAGAAGAAATTGCAAAACTTCTTGCATCATATTTGGATAAATATAATGTATCTGTTGAACTTGGTCTGCAAACTTCTAATAATAATATAGGAAAGATAATTAATCGTTGTTATTCAAGCTCTCAATTTACAGAAGCTGTTAAAATTTTACGAAAATATAATATAGAAGTAATTGCACATATGATGATTGGTCTTCCCACAGAAACATTTGATGATATAAAAAACACTGTAGATTTTATAAATAAACATGATATTCAAGGATTAAAAATACATTCAACATATATAGTAAAAAATACAATTCTTGCAGATATGTATTTTAATAAAAAGTATGAGCCAATTACATTAGAATATTATTTAGATAGCTTAGCTTATGTAATAACACATATTCGTAAAGATTTAATAATTCATAGAATTTCTGGTGATGCTCCAAAAGACTTACTTGTTGCACCAGAATGGAATTTGCATAAAAAGTGGATATTAAATGGATTTGAAAAGCTATTAAAAGAAAAAGATTTATGGCAAGGGAAATTTTATGAGGCATAGAAAACTATGCCTCATTTTAAGCGCAATTTTTTGCCTGTTATATTTTTTCTGAAATATATAATATATGATTACTACATCCCATAAGATCTTCTCTTTCACAAGTTGCTAGATGATATTTTATCCATATTTTAAAATCTTCATCAGATAATTCATTTATATATATTGCACCAACACCTCCTGCAATTCCATCTGTTGCAAGTTCTTTAACTTTCTCAATATTTTTATAATTTGACATTATTTTATTAAAATCTTTTATATATCTTACTGCAAAAATTTCCTCTGGAATATTTGGAACTTTAAAATTTTCATCACACATTTCTTCAATTTCTTTTAAGTAACCTTTTCTTAATCCATAATTAAAAATTGGCGCTTCATTAGTTATATATGCAAAAAATATTTTTCCACCATTTTTTGTTACCCTTATTGCTTCACTTATAGTTTTTTCTACATCTTCATCAGAAAACAAATGGTATAAAGGTCCAAAACATAAAGTAACATCAAATGTATTATCATTATATCTACTTAGGTCCATAGAGTTTCCTTGTACTGCATTAACTTTCATTCCTGGCTCTATCTTTTCTTTTAGTTTTTCTAAATTGCTTTCTATTAGTTCTACAGCATCTACCTCAAAGTCTTTCTTTGCATAATAAATTGTATATCTTCCTGTTCCTGCACCTATTTCTAATATTTTATCTCCTGGTTTTAAATATTGTTCTACATATTTTGTTGTTGTTATAAATTCTATACTATGTGCCTTGTCTTTTTCTAATCTTCCATCTTCATCATATTCTGCATAATAATTATTTAAAATATCTTTTACATTATCCATTTTTATTCCCCTTCTTTATTCCAATTTCTTTTTACATTTTCTTTTTCTTTATTATATACCGCATCAAATAAATTTATATTTAATTTGTTGCATATACATGTAAGCACAATAAATACATCTGCAATTTCACTTTCTATATTTGAGTAATGATTTAATTTAGTATTATCTATTGCCATATTTGTATAATCTTTTCTTATTGCTTTTGCAAGTTCTCCTGCCTCTTCTAATAGCAAGAGCATTTTTTTCTCTATTTCTTCTTTTTCGAAACCTCTTATTCTAATTACACTTCTTATATATTCTTGGATTTCATCTAAATTACTAGTTCTATCTATATTCTTAAGTAATCCTTCTTGTGTAGATTTCTTATTATTTTCTTCATATTTATATATCATAAATACCACCCTCTTTTTGTCATTTTACATTTTGAAGCTGATATCTGTCAATACAAAATATTAAGCTATCTATTTTTAAATCGTTTATTTACATTATTCCAATTTACTATATTCCAAAAAGCTTTTATGTATTCTGCACGATTTGCTTTATACTGCAAGAAATATGAATGTTCCCACATATCCAAAACAAGTATCGGTTTAGAGTTCCAAATAGTTAAATCTTGATGTTTTTCGCATTGTATTATTTCTAATTTATTAAATCTAGGTATCCATACTAGTAAGTTCCATCCTGATGCTTCTACCACTTTACTACTTTCTGTAAATTGCTCTTTAAATATTTCAAAGCTTCCAAAATCTTTATTTATCTGTTCCATTAAATTTATATCTGGTGATGATGGGATTGCAGGTCCCATGTTTTCAAAAAACAATTCATGTAATATTACTCCAGAGCAAAAAAAAGATAAGTTTTTCTCTAGACATTTTATATTTTCAAAATTTCTTTCCTTGCGTGCTTTTTCTAATTTATCTAAAGTCAAGTTTGTATTATCAACATATCCTGTATACAAAGTATTATAATGTATATTTAAAGTTTCTCTACTATAATATGGTTCTAAACTATCTAATGGATATCCCAAATTTATTTTTCTAATCATAAAAAACCTCCTTCATAATATAAAATATGAAAAAGGTTTCTATTTATTCTTATATTCTTTTTTCTAGTTCTATTTCGATGTTTTCTATTATTTTACAAATAATATCTTCTCTGCAATATGTATGATTTGTTTCTTTATATAAAGATGTTGCTATATCTACAATCTCATCTGCAAATTCATTTTCGTTAACATTAAATCCTATTCCTATAAATATTTCCTTTACATTTTCTTTAATAGTTGTTGCCTCTGTTAAAATTCCACATATTTTTTTATTATTTAATAATAAATCATTTGGTAGTTTTATTTCTAAGTTTATATTGTATAAATCTTTGACTGTCTTTTGAATATTTTTTGCAATTTCTACAGTAAAACCTTCTAATTTTTTTATTTTTATTTCAGGTTTTAAAATTATAGTCATTGCTATATTATCATCTTTTGTATGCCATGTTCTACCATGTGTTCCTTTTCCTTTTGTTTGTACATCAGCTATAATTATTGTTCCATTAGAATATTTAGTTACATTTCTTTTAGCTTCTGTTTGTGTGGAATCTATTTCTTTAAAAAAATGTATTTCTTTTCCAATATATTTAGTTTTTGCATTTTGTATTTTTTCTATATCCATTTTTACCTCTTATATAATTATATCTCTTTTTAATAAATTCTTTTTTACAGTTCCTGTTCCTATAAACTTATTATCTACATATATCTTATATAATCCCTCAGCCTCTTTTACAGTTAATTGTACACCATTTAAAAATAATTTTAGCTTTTTAGAATTAAGATTAAGCTTTGGAGTGTCTTTTAATATATCTTCTAATGTATACAAATATTTTTCGATATTTTCTATATTTACCTCATCAATCAAAACAGATTTCTCTATATTAAATTCTCCAACTTGTAATCTTTCTAAATTTTTCATATATCCTACTGTATTTAGTTTTTCTGCAATGTCTTCACAAAGACTTCTAATATATGTACCTTTTGAACAACTTACTATAAAATCTATATTTTTTTCGTTGTATTCAACTAATTCAATTTTGTAAATTTCTATTTTTCTAGGTTCTACTTCTATTTTTTCGCCTTTTCTTGCATATTCATATAGTTTTTTACCATTCTTTTTTATTGCAGAATACATTGGTGGAACTTGTTCTTGTTTTCCTACAAAACTTTCTAAAACTTGTACTAAATTTTGTTTTATATATTCTGTATCTACTGGCTTTTCTTCTATCACATTTCCCTCAACATCTGCTGTATCAGTTTTTTTGCCTAATTCTATTTTGGCTTTATAAGTTTTATCATGATTTATTAAATATTTAGAAAACTTTGTTCCTTTTCCAATTAAAATAGGTAAAACTCCAGTTGCATTTGGGTCAAGTGTTCCTGTGTGTCCAACTTTTGATATATTTAATTTCTTTTTTAATTTAGCAACAACATCATGAGATGTATAATCTTTCTCTTTATTTATTACTATAATACCATCCATATTTAACCTCTTTTAGAATATTGAAAACGGTTCTTCTTATCTTTTTACTTAAGAAAGAATGAACCGTTACTATTTCATAGGTAAATCCCTATTTTAATACTTTTCTTATTGCACTTGCTAATATATTTTTAATTTGTTCTGGATTTCCTGATAATTTACAACCTGCTGCTCTTATATGGCCTCCACCACCAAATAAGATTGCAATATCAGATACGTTTACATAGTCGTTAGAACGTAGGGATATTTTAAATGTTTTGTCTTCTCTTTGACGTAAGAATACAGACACTTCTACTCCTTCTATATCTCTACCTTTTTCTACTATTCCTTCATGATCTCCAGGCTCTGCATTAACTTCTAGCTCATCTTGTTTTGTTATATATGTAAATGCAATTTTTCCATCTTCTAAAAATTCTAATCTGTCCATTGCAATTCTTGATAATTCAAAACTTGATCTTGTACGCATTTGGAAAGATTTTTTATAAATCTCAGAAACATTTACTCCTGTTTGTAATAGCCATGCTACAAATTGAAATGTTTCTGCTGATACACCTTGATATCTAAATCCTCCTGTATCAGTAATAATACCTGTTAATAGACATGAACCTATATCTTTATTTATTTTTATATTTAATGCTTCTAATACTACTATTAATATTTGAGCACACGCTGGAGAAGCTGGATCTACATAGTTATAGTCTCCAAACATTCCGTTTTTTGTATGGTGGTCAATATTTATAGTTACATTAGCGTGTTCAAAATAATTTCTCCACCCATTTAATCTTTCTATTGTTGCACAGTCTACAGCAATAGCTAAATCATAATTTTTATTTGGTCCTTCTTTTTGAATTTCATTTGCACCAGCTAAAAATTCAAAATTTCTAGGACATTCTGGAATTATTATATCTGGATTTTTTCCAATTTGTTTTAAGGCATTGTACATACCTAAAGCGCTACCAATTGCATCCCCATCAGGTGTTTCATGTGTAAGCACTACTATACTTTCAGCCTTTTTGATTTCTTCTACAATATTTTCTAAAGTTGTCATAGCTATTCTCCTTTATCTTCTGGTTTAATATCTTTTATGACTTCTTTTAGAATAGTATCTATTCTAGAACCATATTCTATTGAATCATCAAAAATAAATATAATCTCTGGAGTTGTACGTAAATTAATTCTTTTTGCAATTTCAGTTCTAACAAATCCAGCAGACTTTTTAAGTGATGCTAGGACTTGTTTATTATCTTTTGCATTTAACATACTTACATATACTTTAGCGTATTTTAAATCTCCACTAACTTTTACTTTAGTTACACTAATTAAACCAGTTATATTTGGATCTTTTAAGTCATAAGTAATTATATTACTTATTTCTTTTTTTAATTCTTCGTCAACTCTACTCATTCTATTTTGTTTTTTTTTAGGCATATTTACCTCCTTTGGATATTATCTTTTTACTTCTTCCATTATAAATGCCTCGATAATATCTCCTTCTTTAATGTCGTTGTAGTTTTCTATTTGCATACCACATTCAAAACCTTTGTTAACTTCTTTAGCATCATCTTTAAATCTTTTTAATGAAGCTAATTTACCTTCATGTATCACAACTTCATCACGTATTACACGAACTCCTGCATTTCTTTCTATTTTTCCTGTTAATACAAAAGCTCCTCCAATTGTTCCTACACTTGAAATTCTGAATGTTTGTCTTATTTCTGCTGTTCCTATAACTTTTTCTACATATTTTGGATCTAACATACCTTTCATAGCTGTTTCTACATCTTCTATAGCTTGGTATATTACAGAATATTGTTTTATTTCTACATCATCTTTTTCTGCTTGTGATTTAGCTGTTGGTACTGGTCTTACATTAAATGCAATTATAATAGCATTTGAAACATTTGCAAGTGTTACATCAGATTCTGTAACTGCACCTACTGCAGAGTGTATAACTTTAACTCTAACTTCTTCGTTAGATAATTTTTCCATAGATTGTTTTACAGCTTCTACAGTTCCTTGAACATCAGCTTTTATAATTAAGTTTAATTGTTTAAGTTTTCCTTCTTCCATTTGGCTAAATAAGTTATCCAAAGTAACTTTATTAACTTGATTAATTGATTTTTCTCTTTCTTGTCTTTTTCTTCTTTCTATTAGGTGTTTAGCCATTTTTTCATCTTTAACTTCGTAGAAAGTTTCTCCTGCTACTGGAACTTCTGTAAGTCCCATAACTTCTACTGGCATTGATGGTCCGGCTTTTTTTACTTTTTGACCTTTATAATTTCTCATTGCTCTAATTCTACCTATAGAAGAACCAACAACAATTGTATCACCAACATCTAATGTTCCTCTTTGTACTAAAAGTGATGCTATTGAACCTTTGCTCTTATCAAGTCTTGCTTCAATTACTGTTCCTTTAGCTTGTTTATTAGGATTTACTTTTAAGTCTAACATATCTGCTTCTAATAATACCATTTCTAATAATTGATCTATATTTTCATGTTTTTTAGCAGATATTGGTACATAAATTGTATCTCCTCCCCATTCTTCTGGGACTAATTCATATTTCATTAATTCTTCTTTTACTTTTTCGATATTAGCACCTGGTAAATCAATTTTGTTTATTGCAACAATAATTGGAATATTTGCTGCTTTAGCATGATTTATAGCTTCTACTGTTTGTGGCATAACACCATCATTTGCAGCTACAACTAAAATTGCTATATCTGTAATTTGAGCACCTCTGGCACGCATACTTGTAAATGCTTCGTGTCCTGGTGTATCTAAGAAAGTTATATCTCTACCTTGTACTTTTACTTGGTAAGCACCAATATGTTGTGTAATTCCTCCTGCTTCTCCTTCTATTACATTTGTAGAACGAATAGCATCTAGAAGAGATGTTTTACCATGGTCTACGTGTCCCATAACAACAATTACTGGGGCTCTTGGTACTAAATCTTCTGCTTTATCTTCAGATTCATCAAATAATATATCTTCTTCTTTTACAATATTTTTCTTTTTAGCTGTTACTCCAAATTCTTCTGCTACTAAATATGCTGTATCAAAATCGATATCATTATTTATGGTAGCCATTATTCCATAACCTAATAATTTTTTAATAACTTCTCCACTTGTCTTTTTAAGTTCTGTTGCTAAATCTTTTACAGATATTGTTTCAGGAATTGTGATTTCTGTAAGTTTAAATATTTTTTGTTTTGATTCTGCTGGCTTTTGATTTTTTGCATTTTTCTTTTTATTACGTTTTCCTCTAGTTGTAGATAAATCGTAATAGTCTAACATTCCACCATCTTGTTCTGTGAACATATTAGATAAACTGCTAGCTTGTTTTAAATCTTGTAATTTCTTTTCGTTTATGTCTTCATCACTAAATCTTTTGCTTGTTCTTGCTGATTTTTTAGCCCTGTTTTCGTCATATTTATTATTTTTTTGTTTATCTAAAGATTTATTATATTCTCTTACAGTTTCTTTTTCTACAACATCAGAAGCCATTATATTTTTAATATTTTTCTCTATTGTTTTTTCATCCATTGGTCTTGGGCCTTTAGAGAAATTATTATTTCTAAAATTTCCATTTTGATTGTTTCTGAAGTTATTATTTTTATAACCATCTTTATTGTTATTATTCCTGAAATTTTTATTATTATCTCTTCTATTATTAAAATTATTATTTCTTTTAAAATCTTCTTTTTTGTTTGCTTCTTTTTCTTTTATTGTTTTAGTTTTTTGTAATTCTACCATATTCTCTCTTTCACTTTTTTCTGTATTTTTGTTTTCTACCTTTACAGGCTCTTTTTTCTCTTCTATTTCCTTCTTTGGTTCTTCTTTTACTTCTACTACTTTTTCTTCTACTTTTGGCTTTGGTTCTTCTTTTTTCTTTATTCCAAATAGTTCTTCTACAGTAAGAGGCTTGGTTTGTTTATTTCTATAAACAATATTAAAATCTTTGTTTTTATTTCTTTCTACAAATCCTAATTGTTTTTCTCTTTCTTTTTGCTTTTTCTCTTTTTCTGCCTCTTCTTTTTTATTAATTTCTTCGTCTGAAATAATAACCTCTCTTCTTATTATTACAGGTTCGTCTTTCTTTGCATCATTCTTTTCTTTTTTCGCATTTTTCTTATTGTTCTTTTCTTTACTGTTTTCATTTTTTAAAGCTTTTTCTAATTTTTCTGCTTCTTCATCTGTTACAGCACTTAAGTGGCTTTTTACATCTATTTTTAGACTTTGTGCTTTATCTAAAACTTCTTTGCTTGCAAGTCCTAGTTTTTTTGCTATTTCATGTATTTTTATTTTACCCAATAGCTTCACCCCCATCAATGATTTTTTCTATTCCTTTTGCTATATTTATATCTTTAATTCCAATAATTGCCCTGTTGTTTTCTCCTATTGCCTTACTTAATTCTTCTATTGTACCTATAAATATAATTGGAATATTGTATTTATTTGCATAAAATTTATAATTTTTCTTGGTTTTGTCTGAAGCTTCTTCAGATATAATTAACATTTTTACTTTATTAAGTTTTAATGCATTTTCTACTGCATTATCTCCAGATACTATATTTCTAGCTCTAGTGGCTAGCCCAAGTAAATTTATAATTTTATTATTCACTAATTACACCTCTTAACTCATTATACACATCTTCGCTAATAGACATTTCAAAATTTCTTTCTAGTGCTTTTGTCTTTATTGCTTTTTCTAGACATTCTATATTGTCACATATGTAAGCTCCTCTACCGTTTGCTTTTCCTGTTCTGTCTAGAGAAATTTTTCCTTCTTTATTTTTTACAATTCTAATTAGTTCTTTTTTGTCCTTTTTTTCTCTGCATCCTATACAAGTTCTTTGTGGTTGTTTCTTCATTTTTTACACTTCCTTACATTATACTTGCTTTTAGCAACATTTATGTAATTATTATTCTTCAGCATTATCATTTTCTAATTCTGCTTGTCTTTCTTCTAATATCTTTCTAAATTGTGATTCTGATTTAATATCAATTCTCCAATCTGATAATCCTGCTAATTTTGCAGCAAGTCTAGCATTTTGTCCAGATTTTCCTATTGCTAATGATAATTGATCATCTGGAACAATTACTTGTGCAACTTTAGTTTCTTCATCTATATCTACTGCCATAACTTGTGCTGGTAATAATGCTGATGATATATATGTTGATAAATCTGCATTCCATTCTATTACATCTATTTTTTCACCATTAAGTTCATTTATTATATTTTGAATTCTAACACCTTTTTGTCCTACACAAGAACCTACTGGGTCTATGTTTTCGTTTGGTGAATATACTGCAACTTTACTTCTGCTTCCTGCATCTCTTGATACACCTTTAATTTCTATTACACCTTCATAAATTTCTGGTATTTCAAATTCGAATAATTTTTTAACAAACTCTGGACATGCTCTTGAAATTATAACTTGAGGAACTCCTTTTGGTCCTTTTTCTACATTTAAGATATATCCTTTTATTTTATCATTTACGTGATAGCTTTCTGTTGGAATTTGTTCTTTAGCTGGCATAACACCTTCTACTTTTCCTAAATCCATAACAACTATATTTTGATCAGCTTTTTGGATAATTCCAGAAACTATTTCACCTTTTCTTTCGCTGTATTCGTTATATATAATTTCTCTTTCTGCTTCTCTTAATTTTTGAATTATAACTTGTTTTGCTGTTTGTGCAGCAATTCTACCAAAGTTCTTTGGAACAAGTTCTATATCAACTGTATCTCCAATTTTTACTGTTTTATCTATCTTCTTTGCTTCTTCTAAGTTTATTTGTAAAACTGGTTTTTCTACATATTCTACAACTTCTTTTACTGCATATAGATGTGATGCTCCTGTTTCTCTATCTACTACGACTTTAACATTTTCTTGTGAATTATAGTTTCTTCTGTATGCTGTTAATAGTGCTGCTTCTATTGAATCTAGTAAATAGTCTTTTTTTATTCCTTTTTCTTTTTCTAATTCTTGTATTGCTACAATTAATTGTTTGTTGTCTATTCCTTCTCCTCTCATTTTTTCTTAACTCCTCCTACCATTCAAATTTTATTTTTATTAATGAAATATCTTTTCTAGGTATTTCTATATCGTCTATTATTATGCTCTCATCATTTAAATCTTTTAATGTCCCTGTAATTACTTTTTCACCATTTAATGGTTTAAACAATTTTACTTCTACATTTTGACCAATATTTTCTTTAATTTGCCAATCTTTTCTTAATATTCTTTCTACTCCTGGTGATGATACTTCTAAAAAATATTGTTCTTTAATGTAATCTTTTTCGTCTAAAACCCCTGTAATTGCATTATTTACTTTTTCGCAATCTTCTAAACTTATTCCTTTTTCGTTATCTATAAAAATTCTTAAAAAATAATCTTTTCCTTCTTTTTCATAAATAACATCATAAAGTTTATATCCTATTTCTTCTACAATAGGTTTTATTAAATTTTCTACATTAGTTTCTATTTTAGACAAATATTTTACCTCCCTTTACACCTATAAAGAGTGGGATTCGCTCCCACTCTTTATGTAATGTATTTTGCTATATTCGTATTATATAACATATATTACCAAAAATCAAGGCTTTTTTAGAAGTTTAGCCCTACAATTCTCGCTTTACAAGAATTTTTTTCTACTTTTTTAATTTTATATTTTTAGTCGTCCCTGTCTTGATGTTGATTCATTTTCTTGGTAGAAGTGTTCTCTTTTTCTTTTTTCTTGTCTTCCTGACGTCTTTGATAGCTCACAAATTGTCTTGGGATTGTTTCTTTAACAACTAATGCCCCATTGTTTCCAATATCTGTTGGTCTAACTTCTTTTTTATCTATAACTTTTGGATGTTTTAATTTTCTATTAGTATCTAATGTTGCTATCTCAAATCTTCCAGTTTCATACATATTAATTACTTTTGTTTTGTCTTCTTCACGTTCAATTATTATAGATTGAACAACCATCTCTTTATCTTCTTTGCTTTTAAATAATGAAAAGATTCCTTTTTTCCTTCTATTTTGTTCTTCTGCTAAATATGAATCAGTCTTTTGTTCTTCTCCCCAGCCTGCTCTATATGCTTTAAATGTTCTTTCTGAATTTTTAGATATTATAATAATGTCATCATTATCTGTTTTAATATACTGAGGATTTATTGGAACCTCTTTTGTTCTTAAGTGAATTCTGTCTAATGTTTCTAGACATTTTGCTTGTTCTGGATCATTTTCCTTTCCCAAGCTCATCAAGTATGCTCTTCTTCCTACTTCTCTCATTTCTATATTATTACTTATAAAACCTGATGTTGTATATGCATATGAAATATATTTTTGCTTTAAAGCTTCTAAGCATATTTCTTGCAAATATGAGTCTTTTGTTTTAACTGTAAGTCTTTTTAATGTATCATCATCTAGTTTTTCTACATCTCCCGAATTAACCTTGCTTTCTAAATTTCCAATTACATTTTCATAAACAAATTCACTTCGCATATCTTTTAGTTGTTGTAATAAGCTTTCTATGTCTTTTTCTGGATGTTCTCTTTTTTGTATTCTCTCTTTAACTGTTTCCATCAATTCTTCTTTTACTGCTGTCTCTTTTTCTTTTGTTGGTTTATATACTGTATCAATATGCTTTATATATTCAGAAATTTCTTGAATTCCCTCTTCTTTTTCATGATGTTTTGTATATTCTGTTAATGCTTTAATATACGTTGTCATTTCCGATTTACTCATATCACTATCATAAAAATATGTTCTTGTTGCTCCTGCTATGCTACCATTTTCGAATGCATTAATTATATTCTTTTTATTAAAAACATTAATAATTCTAGTATAGTGATTTATAAATAATAAATCATGTACATTTACTGTTTTTTTCATATCTATATTTGAGCCTATTGGAATTTCTGTCATTTTTTTATTTTTTACATATTCTTTTAATTCATCTGAAATTTCGCAATGACTAGTTTCTAGTATTTTTAGATCTTTTTCTAGGTAATTAAAATATTTGTTTTTTAATATATCAAATCCTGCTTTAGAAATTTCTGATTTTTCTTGCCCTTGTTCTAATTCTTCTTCATATTCTTGTAATTTTACTAATATTTGCTTTAGGGCATCAGGATTGCTTTTAGCATTTTTTGCTAAAAATTCCTCAAATGCATCTGTTGCTTGT
>CALXPV010000033.1 GCA_944390295.1 uncultured Clostridia bacterium
TTTGTATTATTGTCATCTGTATTTGTGTTGTTATCATCTGTATTTGTATTATTGTCGTCCGTATTCGTATTGTTATCATCTGTATTTGTATTGTTATCGTCTGTGTTTGTGTTATTGTCACCTGTATTCGTATTGTTATCATCTGTGTTTGTGTTATTGTCACCTGTATTTGTATTGTTATCATCTGTATTTGTATTGTTATCATCTGTATTTGTATTGTTATCATCTGTATTTGTATTGTTATCATCTGTGTTTGTGTTATTGTCACCTGTATTTGTATTGTTATTATCTGTGTTTGTGTTATTATCACCTGTATTCGTATTGTTATCATCTGTATTTGTGTTGTTGTCATCTGTGTTTGTATTGTTATCGTCTGTATTTGTGTTATTATCATCTGTGTTTGTGTTACCATCTGTATTTGTATTATTATTATCATCTGGTTTTTGTGATTCCTCTTCTGTTGTTGCTATAGCTTTTAAACATAAATTAGAATTAGCTAATGTATAAGTACTTACTTGAAATTCTGTTAAATCTTGAAAAGTTCCATTAACATTTATAAAGCTTTCTCCTTTATTAGCACTTATACAGTCAAACATTGTTTCTCCAGATGTTCCAATATCTTTAGGATTTGCTTCCATACCAATACTAACTTTACCTGTACCTTTAAGTGTTACAACAACAGCAAATTTATCTCCTGATACTTCAATAGGTTCTTTAAATTCTAGGGTGTTATATGTATCATCTAAATCTGTATTCTTTAAATCCACTTTTACTAAGTTATCTGTTAAGCTATCTCCTGTTGGATTTATATATACTTCCGGAGTATATTCGCCTGTTATACATAATTGTATTTCTTTAATATATTCTTTTTCGTTTGTATCTCTAGTGAAGACATTTGCAACTTGGAACATTGTATTTGGTTCATCTGATTCAAAATTTATTCCAGCTGTATATCCATAAAAATCATTTTGATATATTTTTTCAGTAGATTCAATTTCGTCTGCACCTTTAATTCCTACTAAATTCTTTTCAATGTTAACATCGTCATATGAAACATAAGTTAATCCATCTGCAAAACTTTCTGGTCCATATGAATTCAAACAAATATATGCTCCTGGATTAACTGGTTTATTATCAGGATTAAAGTTATCTACAGAATAATCATCATCCCAACCAATTATAGTTATAGCATGATCTACTACACCTAAAAATGTATCTCCACAATAATATGCTTCAGAGTGCATAGGATCTTCTGGATTGCTATAATAGTTTGCATTGTTTGCAGATGTCATTGCAGAAATTGCACCATATTCCATAATATGTTGTTTTATACTATTTCTTATTTCCGTAACTTCTGAGTCAGTATATTCATTGAATCCATCATCATAGTATTTAATTTCTTGTGTATCTGAACTATACATTTTATTTATATTAGGAAATACTTTTGCTTCTGTAACTCTTGTTTGTGGAGTTTTTCCTTGTATTTCTGATAGGTTAATTTTATTTTCATTATCTTCAAATGGCATATCCTCTTCTAAAACAGCACCTGTTCCATTAGTAAAATGACCTAATGCTACAATAGCATTGCCTCCTTGTCCAACTTCTCTATTGTATGCTATTGGATTTTCACCATCTAAAAATGTTTTTGCAGTAGAATAATCTATAAATCTTTCTGAATATCTAGGAACCACTTGTTGGCCTGACTTTGCTAAATATGATTCTAATGTACTTGTCATAGAAAAAGCCCAACATTCCATTGTACTTCCTTGATGTTTAATTGGTACGTTTATTTCTTCCGTTAAAATATATTTATTTGGTGTTGTTGCTTTTGCCCATATATTTTTTATTCCAGAAAAAAATGAATTAGCACTTTTCTCTTCTTTTTCTGATAAATTATTTGAAGTAATATTTGGCATTATAGTGTTTTTTCTTTCTTCTTCTGGAAGTTCTAACCATTTCTTATATGCTTCTGAAAGTTCTACTGATACTTTTGGAGCTGTATCTATAGCATAAGCAGGAATATTAAATATTCCTAAAACCATAATAGTTATCAAAAAACTTGCTACAAGCCCTTTTATTTTCTTCATTTGTTTCACTCTCCTTATGTTTTTATAATAGCATAAATGAGTAGCTTTTTCATTTACACATTTGTATCATTTGTATTACATTTCTATTACATTTTCTATATTTCAATTACTATTTCTTTATTTGATTTTAATTGTCTATATTTTACACCACATTCATCTAGTAATCTTTTAGAAGCTATTGTTTCATCTGTATCGGCATACTTATCAGAAATATAAACAACTTCTTTTATGCCTGCTTGTATAATTTCTTTTGCACATTCGTTGCAAGGGAATAAGTACACATATAGTCTTGCTCCTTCAAAATCTTTTCTATTACCTCTGTAATTTAAAATTGCATTTCTCTCTGCATGTACTACATATAGATACTTTGTATCTAAGGGTTCACCTTCTCTTTCCCAAGGAAATTTATCATCTTTAAATCCATTAGGTGCACCATTATATCCGATTGATAAAATTCTATTATCATCTCCTACAATACAAGCTCCAACCTGTGTATTTGGATCTTTGCTTCTCATTGCTGATAATTTTGCTATTGCCATAAAATATTCATCCCATGTTAAATAATCTTTTCTAAAACTTCCTAGATTAGTCATGATATACCTCCAATTTTATATTATTTTAATTTTAATCCAAAATAATCAATAATCGCTTTACTATCTGCATTTGCTATTTTTTTCAAATCTTTATCTGAATCTAAAAATTTTATATCAGAACTATTCATAAAACAATGTTCAACTAATATTGTAGGAACTCCTGTATTAGTGTTTAAATCCGGACCATAATTTAATGTATCACCTTTCATTGCACATCTTATATCAGCATAATAATCTGCTTGTACTACTTTTCCATCCATCAAGTATTGATATTTAGGCTCTCTATCTATATTTCTTTTAACAATTCCACCATTTATATTATTTTGTATTCCTATTCCATTTAGATTCTTTTGAATTAGATTTGCAAGATAACTCATTCTGCTATTATAATGTTTGCTTCCTTCGTAAAAAGGTACATACATTTGGCTTCCTGTTGATTTATGTGTATTTTCATCATTTATATGTAAACTTACATATAAATCCGCATTATTATTTCGTGCAATCATGGCTCTATCATCTAATTCCATATCATAATCACCAGTACGCGTTAATATTACCTTTACTCCTTTATATTTGCTTAAATCTTCTTTTATGTATTGAGCAATTTTTAAAGTTACATTTTTTTCTACAACTTTTCCATTAACACATCCCGTAGATTTACCTCCATGTCCAGCATTTAAAACAATAACAGTTTCTAGTGGCTTGTGTACAAATTTAAATTTTTGAGCATTTGTTCCATTATATTCATACGTTTGTATTTTTGTTCCATTTGCGAATCTCCCATCTTTAATGTCTAAAACTAAATTATTTAATACAGATTTAATTATATATTCACCATTTCCCGTTTCTTGTATTACAAATTTTTGTGCGTCAGTTTCTTTTTCTGTATTTTGCCATACTTCTCCCGTCTCTTGTGTTGATACTTCAAGAGCCTTTTTTGAATGTTTTGCTATAATTTTATATGTATCTTGATCATCTAGTGAGACCAATTTAAAGCATTGTTGATTTACTTTATCCCAATCCCAAATTTGTAATTCGGCTTTATTCTCTTTTGAACCACCATCTATGTCAAAAACCTTATTTACATCTAGTGATGATTGAATTTGATATTCATCTTCATTAATTATACTAATCTTTTTAAGTTTAAATTTTTGTGCATCACTATTATTTCCAAAATATAATTGTACATTTTGTCCGTCTTTGTTTGCAATTCCTCCAGATATATCTACATATAGTCCATTTCTTACTGAAATAATATTATATTCATCTTTTTTTCCTGTTTCTTTAAAATACCATTGTTGACTACTTGTATTGTTTTTTTCATATTGAAATATATTTGTTCCTATTTTACAATTTCCATTTTCTACATCCATCGCTTTTGCTGAATGTATTGCTGTTATTTCATAATAATCTGTTCCCTCTACTTTTGTTATTCTAAATTTTTGTTGTTGTACTTTATCATTTCCCCATGTTTGTATATTTGCTCTGTTATTATAACTTCCACTTGATACATCTACAACCTTGTTATTTGTTAATACTATTTGATATATTCCTTCTTGTATATCTGTTGTAATCTCTTCTGGAGTTAAATTTACTAGTATAAATTGTTGTGCTATTGTATCATTTTCTCTATATACTTGTATTTCGTTACCATCTTCTGTACTTGCATTTGGTAAATCCATATATAAATTAGATTCTTTTGCTACTAAATTATATACTCCTCCTTGTTTTTTTACTATCCATTTTTGTGTATCTAAATTCTTGTCTTCTTCTTCTTTTATTTTTGAGTTCTCTACTGTTAATACATTATTCGTTCCTGGTATTATTATTTTGTAATACCCATCTCCTTGATATTCAAACTCATATTTTTGTTCTTCTGACATCACATCTTCTGCTATTTCTATTTTTCCATTTTTTAATTTTACCGCTTTGTTTCTATTTGCATTTAATATAATTCTATATATTCCATCTTCTATTGTTTGTGTTCCCTTTTCCTTTGCACATTCTTCTAATATGAATTTTTGTGAATCTGTTCCATTTCCTTTATATATTTGTATATTGGTTCCTATACTTGTGCTTGCATTATTTACATCTAATACATAACTTGTATCTATTTTTGACCTGAACATATAGCTTCCATCTGTATTTTTTTCTATATACCATTTTTGTGCATCTGTTCCATTACTTTTATATTGCCATACTTGTACTCTATTTCCTACTTTTCCATCTTTTACATCCATTGCATTTAATGTACTTAGTACTTTTATTGTATAGGCTCCATCTGTACTATCAAATTTTATTTCAAATTTTTGGCTCGCTGTATTTGCATTTGCTCCTAATTTAAAATATGTTTTTTGACTCCTACTATTGTTTGGATCTTCTATTAATCTATTTGATTCTAGTTTTGAATATATTTTATATATTCCATCTTCTACGGTTTGCTCCATACTTATTAATATAAATTGCTGTGCTTCTGTATCATTTTCTCGATATAATTGTAGTTTTGTACCATTTTGTGTACTTCCATTTGGTAAATCTACATACAAGTTAGACTCTTTAGATACCAAACTATATCCTTTGTCTTGTTTTTTTACTATCCATTTTTGTTTATCTAAATCTTTATCTTCTTCAATTGTTATTTTGTTATTGTTTGCAGTTAATAATTCATTTGTTCCTGGTATTATAATTTTGTAATATCCATTTCCTTGATATTCAAATTTATATTTTTGTTTATCTGATGCTGTGTTTGCATTTAGCTCTATAATTTGACCATCTCTTGTTAATGCTTTTTTTGTATTTGCTGACGAAACTATTTTATATGTTCCATCTTCTATTGTTTTGCTTCCTTTTTCTTTTGAGCATTCTTCTAATATAAATTTTTGTGAATTTGTTCCATTTCCTTTATATATTTGTATATTTGTTCCTACATTTGTACTTCCATTATTTATATCTAATACATAACTTTTATCTAATTTTGATTTAAATGTATAACTTCCATCCGTATTTTTTTCTATGTACCATTTTTGAGCATTAGTTCCATTATTTTTATATTGCCATACTTGTACTCTATTCCCTACTTTTCCATCTTTTACATCCAAAGCATTTAAAGAATTTAATACTTGAATTGTATAAGTACTGTCTGTATTTCTAGTAATTTGAAACTTTTGGCTTGCTGTATTTGTATATTTTCCTAATTTAAAATATGTTTTTTGGCTTCTACTATTATTTGGCGCTTCTATTAATCTATCTGTACTTAGCTTTGAATATATTTTATATATTCCATTTGGTAGTGCAATAGTTTCATTTTTATCTTTTTCTTCAACTTCATTATCTTTTATCTCTTCTTCAATATTGTGTGTTTTTTCTTCTTTTGAATCTACTATAGTGTTATCTATTTCATTATCATTTTCTTCTAAGTAATCAATTATATTAATATTATTTTCTATTGAATTCATAGTTTGATTATTCAAAATATTATCTGCTGTACTATAACCTGTTAATACTGTTATAAGTATACAAATAGCAATTCCCAGAATATATTTTTTCTTCTTCATTTAAAATATCCCCCCAAAAAGCATTCATTTTGTATTTATATATTTTTTTGCAATTTTATCATAGCATTTTTTTCTATTCAATAGATAATAATCCAATAATGCTTATTTTATTTGTTTTACAAAAACAGAGGTCGACATATGTTTTCGACCTCTTATTTATAGCTTAATGACCAAAGCACAAAAAATAAAATTATTAATAATGTACCTATTCCAACAAATATTAATATCCATTGTACTACTGATAATCCTTTTTCTTTGTCATGTTCTGCTTTTGGTTTTTCCAATAATATAACAATAAGTCCTAACGCAGAAAATAGAAATCCCCAGAAAAAACCAGATACTGGTGAATATCCTTTCTTTTTGTGTAATATTGAACATGCTACTCCCATTATAATTCCAACTATAATAGTAGGAATATAAGCCATTACTGATATCATAATTATCCCCCTCTTCTTTTGTATATTTTATATGTATACTATAGTATCATATACATCTTTTTTCTACAATATTTTTAAAATTTTTAAAATTTTTAATAAAAAATATTAAAAATCTATTGACAAAGAAATTCAAAACTATTATAATCTATACTTGTCAGGAGCTAATGCAGGTGTAGTTCAATGGTAGAATTCCAGCCTTCCAAGCTGGCTATGCGGGTTCGATTCCCGCTACCTGCTCCAGACTATTTAAATATTTAATATTTCAATGAGCAAACGCAGGTGTAGTTCAATGGTAGAATTCCAGCCTTCCAAGCTGGCTATGCGGGTTCGATTCCCGCTACCTGCTCCAAAAAATTAGCAACAACTGATTATGGTTGTTGCTTTTATAGTAAATGCGGGTATATTTTAATGGTAGAATCTCGTGCTTCCGACCCGAAGGTGTGGGTTCGATTCCCACTACCCGCTCCAAAAATAGACACTAGAATCTAAGGTTATTCTAGTGTCTTATTTTTATTTAACAAGTTTCTTGTTTTAATTCTACTTTATTACTCTTTTTGATATCATTTTCCCATATTGCATATATAACGGTTACTAATAATATTGCATATCCTAAAACCATAAACCAACTGTTATAATAAATATAATATATTCCATATGTTATACCTGTTGTCATTCCGGAAATTCTTACTAATTTCATATTTGATTGCCATAAACAATATGTTCTAATCATTGAGCCTATTGTAGGCAAAATAGAAATATATCCTCCCCAAGTCATTATACAATTAGTTACAATAACACTTTCAAATATAACTAAAAGTATTCCATAAAAAATTTTATTAAATTTCTCTTTATTTATAAATAAAAAAGATCTTATAAAATTAAAAATTCCTAATAGCGCTCCTGTATATGCAGAAATTACAAAATCATATGCTGATTCAAATAAGCAATTTAAAGATTGTACTATTAAAGATTTCTTCCTTTCTTTTATACATACACTTATAATTAATGCAAGAAATGCTAATACGCTAAAAATCATTTTTATTCTCCTTCTTTTGTATTTTATTTTTTAACCTAATCTATAATATATTTAAAATAACTAACTGTCAATTATTTATTTAAAATAAACACAACCTAAGCCCTCTAATCATTTTCCGTGATTAGAGGGCTTTTCTTTTCATACAATTGGAAAATTATACTTTCCGATTTGTTCTATTATTATATTTTTAAAATTTATATCCGCTTAATATTTCATCATATTTTTCATAATTTGGAAAATATGTTTTTAATAATTTATAAAAGCCTTTTGCATGTGTTTTATATTTTAAGTGGCATAATTCATGAATTATTATATATTTTATACAAGATTCTTCTAATTCCATTATCTTTGAATTTACATATATATTTTTATTCTCAAAATCAAATGTTGCAATTTCTTTTTGATTTTGTTTTACTTCATAATTTTCTGGTGCCAATCCTGTTTCTACTCTAATTTCTTCGAAAACATTTTCCAAATGTTTTTCTGCTAATTCTTGATACATTTTATTTAATATTACTTCTATAGTTTTTTTATTGTTTTTTTGAGCTAATTTGTTTGGTAATTTTATTTCTATATGATTATTATTTAAATTTAATTCTGGTGTTTTTATATTACTATATACTACCTTTACTGCATAATTTACACCAAATATTTTTGTTGTTTTGTACATATTAATTTTTTCTAATTTATTTAATTTTTGCATTATCCATTCTTTATTTTGTTTTATTGCTTCTTGTATTCTTTGTTTTGAAAAATACCAAGGGGCTTTTACTACTACTTCTCCATTTTCTACTACTATTGCAAAATTTCCAAATATTGCTTTATCTATTGTATATGATATAACATTTTCTCTTACTTTTTTCATAAAAACTACCTCCTTAATATTTCTCGAACTCTTGTTTGCTTTTCTGAATGTATTTTATATTCTATTTAATATTTTGTCAATAGTTTTTTCGAAATTTTGTTCGTATTTTTATAAATTTTTTTATCCCTCCGTAAAGTCGCTCTACGAAGGGATTTGTGGTGGTTCGGGTAGTTAGATTCGAACTAACGATCGTAGGGTCAGAGCCTACTGCCTTACCGCTTGGCCATACCCGAATGTTGTTCGTTCGCCAAAATTGATATGCAATTTTGTGTGAAATTTTTTATATAGTAGGAAAGTTCTCCAAACTCTCCTGCTATATAAAAAAGCTAGATATATAATAATATATATCTAGCTTTTTTTCAACTACTTATTTTTAATTTCTTTTTCCAGGTCATATACTATATTTATCATCTTTTTAGAATATTCTCTTATTTTATTTTTATCATCTTTTATTTCTTCTGGTATTTTAATTGTATCTCCTATAACTACATATACTCTTTGAAACAGGTGTGGTCTTCTTGTAATAAATACTGGTAAAATTGGTACTCCCGTTTCAGCTGAAATATATACTGCTCCATTTTTCACTTTATTTCTTAAATCCTCTTTCTTTTTTAATATTCCCCCTTCTGGAAACATTAAAAGTTTAGAGTTCTCTTCTAAATTTAGATATTCTATTGCATGTAATGTACTTTTTACATCTCTTTTCTTTCTATTTACAGGAAATACTCTATATCTTGTAAATATTTTGGCTAATATTCTGTATTTAAATATTTCTGATTTTGCCATAATAGATAAATTATCCACTATAGGAAATATAAATGTTGGATCTAATACATTAGAATGATTTGGGCATATAATATATTTTTTACTATTATCAATTTTCTCTAATCCTATGTATTTTACTCTATATACAAAATGACAACAAAGTCCTTTTACTAAAGTTTTCATTATTTTATACATGTATATTTCTCCTCTTGTATCTATTTAAATAATTGTGTTACTTTAGGGAATAAATAGTGACTTCCTCCTACAGAATTTGCATCTTCTACCATACTTACAACGACTAATTGTTTATCAGCATTCTCGTCAGCAGTAAATGCATTAAACCATCCAATTACTTCTCCTTCTTCATCTTTAGACGCTTTTAATTCTGCTGTTCCTGTTTTTGCACCAATTTTTACTCCATTAATTTTTGCATCATGTGCTGTTCCATTTGAATTTTCTACAACTTGTACTAAATCATCTTTTATAATATTAGCAGCCTCTTCTGAAATAGCATTTTCTTTTAAATATTCTGGCTTTTTATTTTCATCATATATTATTGTTGGCTTAATCATATTTCCATTATTTACAAAAGCAGAATAGATTGAAGCCATATGTATTGGATTTACTAAAATTTGACCTTGTCCATATCCACTATCTGCAAGTTGTACTTCATCGTCTATTTTTCCATCTGTATCATATGTAGATTTATCTGTACTAATTTCAAATTTAATATCTTCATTAAAACCTAATTTGTTAAGTCCATTCATAAATGAATCATATCCAATTTTTAAAGCTGCTTTTGCAAAATAAATATTATCAGATCTTATTAATGCATTTTGCATATTAGCAGGTTCATTATATGGTGTTAAAGTTGTTACTTTATAACTTCCCCAACTAGAATCTTTTTGCCAGCTAAGTCCACTTCTTCCAAAATCTTCTTCTGGATTTATTTTTCCTTCTGAAATTCCTATTGCTCCTGTTACAGGTTTAAAAGTTGAACCTGGTGACCAGGTTTGCAAACATCTATTAAGCATTGGTTTATTTTCATCTTCACTTAAAGCTGTCCATTCATCTGTACTCATTCCTAATGTAAAATCATTTGAGTCATATGATGGAGTACTAACTAATGCAAGTATTTCACCTGTTTTAGAATCCATTGCAACATATGCACCTTTGTTTTCTTCTAAACTATCATATACTTGTTTTTGTGTGTTTGCATCTATTGTTAGTTTTACATCTTTTCCATTTTCTAATTCTTGTTTTACTATTGTTTTCTTTTTATTACCACTTTCATCTACTATATAAATTTCTTTTCCGTCTTTTCCTCTTAATGTATCCTCATAATATTTTTCTATACCTGCTTTTCCAATTACACTATTACTGTTATATCCTTTTCCCTCATTTTCTGCAAGTTCTTCTGCATTTATTGCTTGTACATATCCAATCAATAATGAAGCTTCCTTTCCTAATGGATATACTCTACCACTTTCTGTTGTAATCTTTACTCCTGATATTGTTAAAGCTTGTTCTTTAATACTATTTTCTGTTGTCGCAACATTTTTTATTGGTACAAATGTATCATCTTTTACATATGACATATTTAATTTGTTATTTATATTTTCTGCTGATACTCCTAAAATACTTGCTAGTTTTTCTATATCCTCTTCTTTATTTACACTCATTTTTCCTGGTACTAATCCTATTGATGATATATTTCCTTTACCTGCAAGTAATGTATTATTTCTATCATATATATTTCCACGTTCTGCTTCTAAAGTTTTTACTCTTATTTTATCATTATCGCCTAAATCCGGATAAATTATGTTATTTGACCAATTTAACTTATATTCTTTATCCTCTTTTACTAAAATTACAGAATTATCGAATTGGACTTCTCCTGCTGATGTATTCATTTTTTGTGTATATGTAACTTTTTGCCCTTCTGAATCATTTTCTACACTCTTTATTTCTGTTGTTAAATTAGTCATATCTATTCCATCATATATTGAATCATTTTTTTCGATAAAAGTTTCTTTTGCAACTTTATCTTTACTGCTTTGACTAATCATTTCAAAAGCTTCTTCATATTTTTTATCACTTATTTTTGAAAAATATGTATTTATTACATCTTCTGGTTTTTTTACTTTATTTGTAACAATATATATTGTAATTAATGCTACTACTATAATTATTGCAATTATTATTCCTACAATAGTTTTTTTACTTCTCATACAATCCCCTCACTTTGAAAATACTTTACATCGCTATAATATAACTTTTTTTGACAAAAGTAAATAGAGCCATTAAAAATGACTCTATCTATTACTTCTTATTTTAATTCATTTTCTATATTTAATAATCTATTATATTTTGCAACTCTATCAGTTCTACATGGTGCACCTGTTTTTATTTGTCCTGCATTTGTTGCAACTGCAATATCTGCAATCGTAGTATCTTCTGTTTCGCCAGATCTATGTGAAATAACTGCTGTATATCCTGCTTTTTGTGCCATTTCTATTGCATCTAATGTTTCTGTTAATGTTCCTATTTGATTTGGTTTAATTAAAATACTATTAGCAACTTTATTTTTTATTCCTTTTTTTAATCTTTCTGTGTTTGTAACAAATAAATCATCGCCAACTAATTGTATTTTGTTTCCAAGTCTTTCTGTAAGCTTTCTCCATGCTTCCCAATCTTCTTCTGCTAATCCATCTTCTATAGATATTATTGGATATTTTCTTACTAAACTTTCTAAATATTCTATCATTTCATCACTTGTTTTAAACATTCCTGTTTTCCAGAATAAATATCCATTTTTTCCTGTTTTTTTAGCTTCGTCAAACATTTCTGTACTTGCTACATCTAGAGCTATTGCTATATCTGTTCCAGGTTTATATCCAGCTTTTTGAATAGCTTCGATTATTACATCTAATGCTTCCTCTTCTGATTTTAAATTTGGTGCAAAACCACCTTCATCTCCTACTGCTACGGAATATCCTTTATTCTTCAAAACCTTTTTTAAATTATGATATACTTCTACTCCCATTCTTAAACACTCTTCAAAGTTTTTAGCTGATATTGGCATTATCATAAATTCTTGTGAACTTATATTATTATCTGAATGTTTTCCACCATTTAATATATTCATCATTGGAACAGGTAGTTTCTTAGCATTAATTCCACCAATATAATTATATAATGGCATTCCCAAAGAATTAGCTGCTGCTTTTGCTACAGCAAGTGATACTCCTAAAGTGGCATTTGCACCTAGTTTTGCTTTATTATCTGTTCCATCAATTTCTATTAATCTATTATCTAACTTTGCTTGTTCATATACATTCATTCCTACTATTTTTTTGGAAATAATTCGATTTACGTTATTTACTGCATTTTGTACTCCTTTTCCTAAATATCTTTCTGTATCATTATCTCTTAATTCCACTGCTTCAAAACTTCCAGTTGATGCACCTGATGGAACTTTTGCTATTCCACAAAAACCTCCTTCTGTTACTACTTCTACTTGAACAGTTGGATTTCCCCTTGAATCTAATACTTCTAAAGCTTCTATGCTCTCAATTTTCAAATAATCTTTCATAACATACCTCCATTTATATTATTATTGCCATTATTTGAAAATATATCCATTTTTTATAAGAAAAGTGGCTTCGCCACATGTGCAGATTGCTTTGCAATCGCACGAATATAGGTAACTTAACCTTGTTATATACGTAAAAATCTGTCGATTTTTCCTATATAATAAAATAATAAGTAACTAAAAAAGGAGCATAATATAAAGTTTTACCTTTTATTATACTCCTTTTTTACGTATACAACAAGGTTAGGCAACCTTGGACCGTCCGAGCAAAGCGAGTGACATGTATTTCGCCGTTGCTTCAGTGATTAGCCTTGCGAAATGCCTTTCTTATTAATTGAAAGCGTCGCAAAGCATCCTTCTAATGCTTCTCCTTACTTTCATTTGTACACGGATTGACGGCAAAGTCGATGTCTCTTCAGGCTTCTTTTCGATATCAAATTCATATTTTGGTATATCCTGAAAATATTCCTTATATCGAATGACTAATCCGTTTTCTTTCCGGTGAAATTTTTTAAATCTTCTTAGCTTTTCGGATATTTCAAAATTTTGTACCCCCTCCAAATCATCTCCTAGCATTTCTAGGTCTTCTGCTAAATTGTCTGGAATAAAACCAGTTATCACTAGTTTATACCCACACTTCTCGTTGTGTTTCCGAATGATTTTAACATCTTTCATCCTTTAAGCCTTCCTTTCAACATTTTTTGTACAACTTATTATACTATAATTTTATATTTTTTGCACTACTTTTTTATCCTAAAAATGTACAAAAGAGACACTCTTTAAAGAGTGTCTCTTTTTATTTATTTCTTCTTTATTTTCGCTCTCTGGACTAATCACAGATTAAGCTTTCATAGCTTCTTCTACTGCAACAGCTACTGCAACTGAAGCTCCAACCATTGGGTTGTTACCCATTCCGATTAATCCCATCATTTCAACGTGAGCTGGAACTGAAGAGCTTCCTGCGAATTGTGCATCTGAATGCATTCTTCCCATTGTATCTGTCATACCATATGAAGCTGGTCCAGCAGCCATGTTGTCTGGATGTAATGTTCTTCCTGTTCCTCCACCTGAAGCAACAGAGAAGTATTTTTTACCTGCTTCAATTCTTTCTTTCTTATATGTACCTGCAACTGGATGTTGGAATCTTGTTGGGTTTGTTGAGTTACCTGTAATAGAAACATCAACATCTTCCATCCACATTATAGCTACACCTTCTCTAACATCGTTTGCACCATAACATCTAACTTTTGATCTTTCTCCATCTGAATATGGTATTTCTTCTACAACATTTACTTTTCCTGTAAAGAAATCAAATTCTGTTTTTACATATGTAAATCCATTAATTCTAGAAATTACTTGTGCTGCATCTTTTCCTAAACCATTTAATATAACTCTTAGTGGTTCTTTTCTAACTTTGTTTGCAGATTTTGCTATACCAATAGCTCCTTCTGCAGCTGCGAAACTTTCATGTCCTGCTAAGAATGCAAAACATTTTGTTTCTTCTGAAAGTAACATAGATGCTAAATTTCCATGTCCTAATCCAACTTTTCTATCGTCTGCAACTGAACCTGGAATACAGAAAGCTTGTAATCCTTCACCGATTGCTTTTGCAGCATCAGCAGCTTTTGTACATCCTTTTTTAACAGCGATTGCTGCCCCTAATGTATATGCCCAAGCTGCATTTTCGAAACATATTGGTTGTACTCCTTTTACGATTTCGTATGGATTAAATCCTTTATCTGTACATATTTTTAATGCATCTTCAAAATCTTTTATTCCGTATTTTTCCATTACTGGTTTAATTTGGTCAATTCTTCTTTCATAACTTTCAAATGTTACTGCCATTTAATTTTCCTCCTTTAATATATTCTCCAAATTGCTTATTATATCATTAATATCTGTATATGGAATAATTTTTAAATTATTATTACCTCTAAGCATTGTTGTAATTTTAGGTGTCACAGTTTTATCATAAACACATATTATTCTTTTATTGTGACTATCTGCATATCCTATTTCATATCCAACTCCTAATGATGGAACTGTTACCTCTGCAAAAATTAAATCTGCTTTATTAATTCTTTTAACTAAGCTTTCGAACACCTCATTATCAGAAATACTTTCTTCATTAATTAGTACATCATCGTCAGCAACCTCTTCGTCTAAAACTGTTCCAAACTTTGTTAATTCTTTTATTAATTTTTTATATGATTCTAATTTTTGTCTTCCACCATATATCGAACCTGAAAAATAAATATTCATTTTTTTACCTCTTATTATTGTTTTCTTGGATCTATTTTCTTAACTGCTTCGTCAAATCTTCCATATGTTCCAGAAGCTTTTTCTATTGCTTCCATTGGGTCCATTCCTTTTTTGATGTTATCCATCATTTTTCCCATATGAACATATTTATAACCAATTATTTGGTCATCTTTATCTAATCCAAGTTCTACTATGTATCCTTCTGTTAATTGTAAATATCTTGGTCCTTTTAATGTACTTGA
>CALXPV010000034.1 GCA_944390295.1 uncultured Clostridia bacterium
TATGCACTTATATGCGTTCTTTATATTTTTAATTTATTATTTATAATATATTTTATATTTTTACTTTAATGCAAAAAACACACTGTATTAAGTTTTATTAATACAGTGTGTTTTTTGTTTTGGAGATATTAAGAGGTTTTATTTTTCCCCTTATTCATGGTATAAGTAATCTTCCGCGTATCTTCCCCAATTCGGAGTTCCACGGACAGCGCCCCAGTTTTCGGTAATTCTTACCTCTTTATTTCCTGGGTCAATACCATTTCTTTGGTAAATTGCTGCGAACCGAGAATCTCTACTCCACATAACACAGCATCCTATCTGCATCATGTCTGTCATTATGAGTCCTTTAACTTCTTTGTAGAAGTTACTTGTAAGCTTATTTGTAAAATACTCACAAGCTACTCTCATCATTTTCTGTTCCCGTTGCGTTACTTCTCTTGTTTTTTTCTTTCTTGCCATAGGTTACTTTCTCCTCCTTAAATTATATATACTTGCACCCACATTTATTATATCATATTTTTCTTAATTTGGCTACAAAAAAACCTTCTGTCTCTTTTGTAGGTAATATTTTTATTGCTTTTTCTATTCCAAATTTAGTATTTAAGCTTTCTGCTGGAATTGCTCCCTTTATGTCTAAATTAATATCCATCATCTTAAGATTTAAATTTTCCAATGCCCATCTCAAAATATTTTCATTTTCTTCTAAATTTAATGTACATGTAGAATACACCATTATCCCTCCTGGTTTTAATGCATTATATCCACTTTTTATAAGTTTCTTTTGTATTTTAGAAAGTTCTTTAACAGACCTAACAGACCAATTTCTATACGTACCTGGTATTTCAGCAATAAATCTACCTTCTCCACTACATGGAGTATCTAATAAAACTCTATCAAAATTTTCTGGATATTTGTCTCCTAGCTTTTCTCCATAACCATTTATTATCTCTGTATTTGTAACACCTTGATTTTCTACATTAAATTTTAATCTCTCACATCTTATTTTATCTAGTTCATTAGCAATAATGTGTCCTGTATTCTTCATCATTGCAGAAATTTGAGTAGTCTTACTTCCTGGTGCTGATGCCATATCTAAAATACTTTCATTTTCCTTTGCTTCCAAAACTATTGGTGGAACCATACTAGATAAACTTTGTAAATAAATATATCCCTTTTCATACATTTCTAATTTTTGAATTTCCTTTTCATTAGCATTTTTTATTATTAAAGCATCATTATAAAAATTTACTCTTTCAAATTTAATATTTATTTCTCTAAAATATCTCATTAAATCCTGAATATTATATTTTAATGTATTTACTCTTAATGTTGTATTTCTTTTTCCAGCCATTCCTGCTAGTATTTTATCAGCTACTAATGGTGAATGTAGCTCATATAAATTTTCTATAAATTCTTTTGGTAATCTCTTTTTTACCTCCATTACTGAAAGCATTTTTCCACTCCTATTCTATAAATAAATTTCTTAATAATTTTATTTCTTTTGCATATCCATCTAAATCATTTGGAGTTTCCAAATAAAAAGGTATTCTTTTTAATATTGAATTATTTATTATTTTCTCAATATTTTTTATTCCAATTGTTCCTTCACCTATTTTTTGGTGTCTATCTTTATGGCTTCCTTTTTCATTCATGCTGTCATTTAAATGTATTGCTTTTAAATAATCTAGTCCTATAACTTTATCAAATTCTTCTAAAACCTTATCAATATTGCTAACATCATAACCTGCATCATTTATGTGACAAGTATCAAGACAAACACCTAATTTATCTTTTAAATAAACTTTGTCCATTATCATTTTTAATTCTTCAAAACTTCTTCCTATTTCAGTTCCTTTGCCAGCCATTGTTTCTAATAATACTGTTGTAGTTTGATTTTCTGTAAGTACTTCATTTAACGCTTTAACTATATATTCAATTCCTTTTTCTGTGCCTTGTCCAACATGACTTCCTGGATGGAAGTTATACATATTTCCTGGTAGATATTCCATTCTTTCTAAATCTTCTTTCATCATGTTTTTAGCAAAATCACGAATATCTTCTTTATCAGAACATAAATTCATTGTATATGGTGCGTGTGCTAATATCTTTGCAAATTTATTTTCTTGCATAAGACTTAATAATTTATTTATATCATTTTCATTCAAATCTTTTATTTTTCCGCCTCTAGGATTTCTTGTAAAAAATTGAAATGTATTCGCATTTATTTTTAATGCTTCATTCCCCATATTTTCATATCCCTTTGAAATTGATAAATGACATCCTATATTTAACATATTTTCCTCCAACTTTAGTAATTTATATTCGTTGATATTATAACAAAATTATTGTTTTTTGCAAAATATATCATTTTTAAACTTACAAAAACAAATAAGCGTACTGATATAGTAATCAGGACGCTTATTCTTATTTATCTTTCATCAGCATCTTTTATTCGACTTTTATAATATTCATATCTTCCATATATCTCATTTAATTGTGTATATTCTTCTTGTGGAGCTCCTCTTTTTTCCATTAATGCTACTATATTCTGGTAATCTGCCATAAAAGATCTTACTCCGCTACCTACTACATATTCATGATTTGAAGTGTCTCTTTCTCTCTTTAAGACAGATAGAATTTCTGTTATTGTCTTTCCTTCGGTTGGTATTTTTTTCGGAGCAACAACTGCATTTTCACTTCTAATATATAAATTTACTTTTTCTGGATCAATATTCTGTAAACATTTAGTAACAGCTGTATAAGAATCATCATGTCTATCTAAATCTGTTAATTTAGTATCACCTTTACCATTATATACAACTATTAGTGTTTCATATCTTTGATGGATAGCTAATGCACTTACTAAATCCCCAACAGCCATAACATGCAAATCTATCTGATATCCATGTTCTTCTAGTTCTTTTTCGTTTACTCCTATTAATCCTTGTTTTGATGAAGGAGCAACTTCTATTAAAATATTATATCCTTTCTCCATTGCATAATTTCTAATATTATCTGCATGATCGTATGAATCTATTCCAGTTAGCGCACCAAAATGTGTTCTATCTTTTTCTCTAATTTCGTCTGCGTCAGATCTAAACTTTTTATATAAATCCGGATTTATAACAACATATATTTGATTTCCAGGATTTATTGATTCTCTTAAACTAGTTTTCCCCGCTCCTGTTTGTGATACTAATACTGCTGCAGTTGGATTCTGCGAAGGTTCTGCTCCATAAGAAAATGTAGTACGCATAGATTTAAATAATGTTAATAAATATTCTTTGTCAGTTTGTCTTGTTTCTAACATTTGCTTAGCTAATGTCTGACTAATATTATCAGATATGTATGGATTTACTCTTCTTCTTGCAAATTTTAATATTTCTTGTGGTGTATCTGGTAATTCGCTTATAAATTCTGGGTTTAGTTCTTTTAATAATTCATTTAATATTTCTTCTGAAATTCCTCTTGTTTCGCTATAATCAATCATATTATTCCTTTCTTCTTTCTTTTTAATACCATCTTTATAATATTTGAATTACCTTTACCTATTTCAACTTTCATCTCTTGTAATACTTCTATTTTTTGTGCTAGTAACTTGCTATCTTCTTGATTTTGTGCTACTGCATATTTATTCATCACAGTTGCAAGCTCATTTTCTATAATCTCTGTAGCAAGTTCTGCATACACTTCCTTCATTTAATGCTCCTCCCATAGATTTCTTCAAGTTGATTAAATTGTTCTTTTGGCGCCTTCCTAGCTTCCATTTGTTTATGTACTAATTCATATCTTTTTTTAAATTCTTCTTTCGTATTTTCATTATCTTCTTCTCTAATGGTCTTAATGCACTCTATTATATCACAAAATCTTTCAGAAGGAAATATCTGTGTTGGGCTATATGCATTGTCTAAATTACCTCTTATATATACATTAATACTATTTATTCTTTTATCATCCTTTATTTCTTCAACATTTGGTATTAATGCTTCATAAGATTCATCATGTCTTCCTACAGATGTTAATTTTGCGGTTTTTAGTCCATGTATTATTTGTAGTTCGTATCTTTCATGTACTGATAACAAACTATTTAATTCTCCAACAGCTAATATATAAACTGAAATTTTATAATTATTTTTTAAAAGCTCTTCTGTATCAACATTTAATAACCCTTTATTTTTTGAAGGTGCTGATTCTTTTATAATATTGTATTTATTTGCTATTGCATATTCATATATATTATCTGCATGATCATATCCATCCGGACCGGTTAAAAATGGATATAATACTTGATACTCGTTAGCAATGTCTTTCGCATCATATCTAAAATGTTTATATTTATCTGAATCAACAAAAATGTAATTTTCATCTTCTCTTAATAGTTTTGCTGTTAAATTACTTTTTCCACTACCAGTTTGTGCTGCAACTATTTTTATTTGTGGATTTTCTACTCTTTTTTTATTATAAAAAGTAATAGCCATAACAAAGAAAAAAGTTCTTAAATATTCTTCATCATTTAATAATTTTTCTTTCATTAGTTTTTTGGTAGGTTCATCTACATTTTTAGAAAATTGAACTTCCTTAATTCTAGTTGCATATTTTAATAAATTTTCTGGCTTATCTGGTAGCATTTCTATTATTTTTTTAGGTATTTGTTTTATTATTTTATCATATACATCTTTTGAAATTTCTCTTCTTTCCATTCTAAAACTCCTTATTTAATATCTTTTTTACACTTTCTCTATTTCCTTTATATGCACTTTCTTGAAGTGCTATTAATTTATTTAGTTTTTCTTCGTCTTCATTAGTTTTCATATTAAACATGCAATTTGCAATTTCTGCCATTATTATTTCTAATGAAACTTCTAATTCTACATGTTCTTGCATTTAAATTTTCCTCCTTTTATTCTATTAATTGCTGAAAGATGATGCCTTTGGTGGTGTTTTTCCCTTTATTACATTATGGTAATAATCGTATGTTAATACTTGTTTATCATTTAATATTTTAGCTTCTTTAGCTTCTAAAATAAATACTGTATGTGTTTTGCAATCCACTTCTCCTATTATTTCTGCTTCAATATATGAAGAAACTGCTTGTGTGACTATAGGTATTCCATTGTTTCCTAATATATTTTCTGTACCTTCTAATTTATTAAAATCTTTACTACTTCTAAAGCCAAATTTACCTATTAAAATCATATCTGCATCTTGTGATAATACAGAAATATTTACTTTTTTGGATTTTTTCATAGTCTTGTTAGTATCATTTTCTTTATTTACAGTTACTAATAATTTTGGTTTTTCCTCCGCTGTAGCTTGTACAACAGTATTTACAACACATCCTGCAAAATGTTCATTATATTGTGTTGTTATTATATATAGTCCATATGTTAATTTAAAAAATGCTGATTTATCCATAACTTTTCCCCTTCTTATTTTAAATTTACTCTTACATACTCACTTGTCTCTATTTTTTTATCTAAAATTTTTATATTTTCATTATTTTTAATAATATTTTCCTTGTTTTGTTTAGTTAAATGTTTAATATAGTATTCTAATTGCGATGCAAGTTTTCTGTTTGAAGAAGTCCAAGCTGCCTCTAATTTTTGTGCTTTGTGCCTTTTAGTATATTTAGCACATTTTTCATTTTGATTAAAATGTTCTTCCATTCTTCTTTGTAAATCAGTGGTAATTCCTGTATATAGTGTACCATCTGTGCACCTTAATATATATGTATAATATTGATTTTCAATCATTTGTTTCTATCGTCCTTTTCCGTATTCTGCTTTATTACCTTAAAATCCTATTTTTCTACCATTTGGTTGTACTATAAGTTTTTCTTCTATTATATCGTTTTCTGTTAGTGTTTTTAAACTATTCATGTCTTCTATATCTTCTAAATTTCTAGAATGTGCAATTAATATATCTTGATACATTTTGTTTATATATCTAGCATTTCCAAATCCTTCTACCTGTCTTGATTTCTGTATAATGTAATCTACTTTATTTAATGCCTCTTCTGTAATTTTAAATTCATCTTTTTCAACTAATTGTTTAAATATATCGATTAGTTCTTCTTTTGTATAATCATCAAATTTAATTTTATATCCTATCCTAGATTTTAAACCTGGATTAAACTTAATAAAAGTTTCCATTTCTTCTTCATATCCTGCAAATATTACGATTAAATTATTTTTTTGATCTTCTAGTACTTTTAGTATAGTGGTCATACAATCATTGGCAAATGAATTACTTGTTGCTTCAGTTACTATAGAATATGCTTCATCTATAAATAACACTCCTCCTAGAGCTGATTTTAAAACATTGTATGTTTTTCCTGCTGTTTGTCCAACATATTCTGCAATTAAATCTTTAGCAGACACTTCTACTAATTTATTCTTTTTAGTATATCCCAAATTATATAAAATATCACTTAATAATCTTGCAACAGTAGTTTTTCCCGTTCCAGAATTTCCTGTAAAAACCATATGTAAATTAAAATTTGAAATATCTATATTTGCTTTCTTATTAAATTTTAATAAACTAATTAAGTCATTAATTTGCTCTTTAATCTTCTTTAAACCTACTAGTCCATTTAAATCTGCTAATATTTCTGGTAAATCTCTTACATTATATAAATTTGGTATATCTTCTAGCTTAAGAACATTTCTTTTGGTATCATCAAATACACTAGTTTTATTCAATATTATTTTATTATATAGAACTTTGGCATATTCAGTATTTTTTATTTCACTATTTCCATAGCTTAATTTTATATAATTATAAAGCTTATCTTTTATTTCATCATTTAAATCTTCTGTAGTTTCTAGTTTTTCTATCAAATATTTGTATACTTCGTCTATTCTTAATTCATCAATATTAAGTTCAATATTAAATAAACTAGTTGAAAGCATAGGATATTTGTCTAATATATTTTTTATTGTTTCTTTATTTCCATAAATCACAGTACAAATTCTTGAATTGTTTTTTAATATTTTTTCAGCCAAAAGATTTAAAATCATATTTTGTTCTTGTTCTGCTCTATAAATTACATTTTGGAAATCAGTTATTGTTAGCATTCCATATTTAGGTACTACTTTACCATCATTATTTTCCCAAAACATTTGGTTTATTAGTCCATGATTTGAAATTATTTCATTCATTGAATATTCATAGTATTTCATTGTATTTTTTAGATACCCAAAAAACCACATATATTTACCAATTATACTTGTAATTCTTGCTACAATATCCCTATCTTCTGTATATACAACTATATTAAGCGGAATATAAGGAGTTCCAGAAAAATAATAATTCAAAACATAATTAAAGATTCTTTTTATTGCTTTTTTTGTTTCAATATTACATGGAAGTTCATCTACTTTTTTAAAATAAACTGCACTAAAATATTTAGATCTATTGTTTAGTTTTTCTAAATTTCTCTTGTCTAAATATTTGGTAAGTTCTGCTAGAACATTAATGTTTTTAACATCCATTAAATATGTATAATACACTAATCTTTCTTCTAAAAGTTCTTTAGATTTATTATTTTTAAGTTTTTCTTCTATTTCTGTAATGTTATATTTTTTCTCGTTATTATATTCGTTATTATAAAAATCATATAATTTATTAACATAATATGCTGTATTTTCTTTATTATATAAATTAAGCATATTGACTTTTATAATATTTGTATCATCATTAAAGTCAATAACTTTTATAAACTTATTCTTTAATAAAAACTCTATATGTAATAATTCTATAATATCTATTTCTGAGAATTCTACTTTATCCTCATTATATGTTTTTTTCTCTTCTCCTATTAGGCTTTTAATTAATTTTTCGGGATTAATATCAACTTTTTCTTCTTTTTTTATTTTTTGTACATTATATAATAAATAGCTTACTAAATATTTTATACAATACTTTAATTTGCAACTTCTACAAACCTTTTTTGGCTCTCCTATTTTTTCTTCTGCTACATTTCTTGCTTTATCCAAATCTATTCTATAATACGTATTCATCAAAAGTTCCAAATAATTATAATCTGAAACGATGCAACTTCTAACTGCGGCATATCTTATTACATTTCTTTGTTTGTCATCATCTGTTTGATCAAATATTTCTAATAATTTGTTTTCTAAGTAAAATAAAATAATCTTTAACGTTGGTTTATCTAAATTTTTATAAATTTCAAATTCTTTTCTATTTAATATTTCTTCCATGTATTTGGCCCCCTTGACTTTAAAATATCTTTAATAAAAAATATTGTCAATATTTTTTATTAATTTTTGATTTTTTTTAATTTATTATGGACTTTTTTTCGCTTTTTGTGTATGATTATATCATATGATTAAATAATATATTATATATACATTTTAGGAGGTTTTAACATATGATAAAAAAATTTTTATTAATTATACCAATAATCTTAGTAAGTTTATTTTTTATGAATTTTAACACTGCTTTTGCAACAGATGATATAAATATGAATATGGCAGATGGTTCAGGAACTGATGTAGAAGCTACTCCTGGAGCAGAAACAACTTCTACAGATACAGCCGAAACATCTGAAGCAACAGATACAAATAGTACAACTGACACAACAGATGTAGCTGGTGACTACACTCCTGAAACTGATTATTCTGAATATTCTACAACTGAATCTTCAGCAGAAGGTTTAGATATTTCAAATATATTAAGTATTTTTTTAATAGTACTTGGAATACTTCTTGTATTACTTAGTATTGCAATTTTAATTAGATTAAAACATTAAGCCAATCTTTTTTGATTGGTTTTTTATATAGTAGAAAATTTTATATTCGCTTTTTTGTTATTTTTTTCAATATGCAAAAATCGTGTTTTTTTGCATATTTTTTTTATATTTTTTTATACTAATATTGAGGTTTTTCTAACTTCAATTTTTAGCAGGAGGTAATATAATGGCTAATTTAGCTAAAAAGATTTCTTTAATTATATTTTCTGCTGTAATTATTATATTTATAAGTGGTAATGTTTTTGCAGATAACACAATGCTTCATAAAGCAGCTGATTCTGCAAGAAACGGTGTTGGTCATACAGAAAATGTTATACAAGATACTTCTAATACAGTTCGTGATATGTCTGGTAATATTGTTGTAAAAACAGAAGAACAAACTAAAGATTTCGTAAATGGTGCTAAAGATATGTCAGAAAACGTGCGAGATGGTGCTTATAATGCTACAAGAACTGCAACTGATACAGTTTCTAATGCTTTTTCTAATGGTACAGTTTGGTCTTGGATAATTGTTGCTGCTATAGTAGCTGGAATAGCATTCTTAGTTTGGTATCTTGTAAAAAGAAATCATAATGAATAGTAAGATTGGCATTTATGCCAATTTTACTATTCCACTTTTACTTATTCCGTGTTATAATCTTGGTTATAGATGTATTAAATTGGAGGTTATACTTGTGAATACAAAATTAATTGCAAAGAATCCTACAGCAAGACATAATTATGAAATTATAGATACTTATGAAACAGGTATTGTTTTATCTGGTACTGAAATAAAATCTATTAGACTTGGAAAAGTAAATCTAAAAGATAGTTATGCACAAATTCTAGCTGGAGAATGTTTTGTTTATGGTATGCATATAAGTCCATATGAACATGGTAATATTTTTAATAAAGATCCTTTAAGAAAAAGAAAATTATTATTACATAAAAATGAAATCTTCAAGTTAATAGGACAAGTTACTCAAAAAGGATATGCTTTAATCCCTCTTGAAATTTATTTTAAAGGTAGCATTGTTAAATTACAACTTGCAGTAGCAAAGGGAAAAAAATTATATGATAAACGTGAAGATTTAAAGAAAAAAGATGCTAATAAACAAATACTTCAAGGTTTAAGAGATAAAAATTTATAATAATAGGGGCGTTTTAAACGTCCCTATTATTGTTTTTTAAAGCTTACACACATTGTTTCTTTTTCATTTCCTGTATTTACATTTGGGCTTGGCATAATGTTTATAGCTTTTAATTTACATTCTTGAGTAGTTATATCATTATATTTACAACTTCCTACTGAACAGTTTATTTTTTGATTACATTCCATCTTTACATACCTCCCTATTTTTATTTTGAACTATTTTTAGCTTTTTATTCTGCCCTTTAATTTTTATATGATATGTGTAAAAACGCAACAAACGCTTAAGTTAAAACTTAAGCGTTTGTCGTGAATCTGATTGTGACTTAAATATAGCTTATCACAATCAGATTCAAATTACAGGTTTACAAGTTGCGGTTACAGACACTTCGTGGTCTGATCTTTCTTGGGAATTTTTGGCTCTTCAATGTCGTACCTCCTCATGGAATACATCCTGTGAGGAACTGCGAACATGCAGAATATCAAAATCAATTCTACAATTCGCATTCCGACAGTACCATAATACTGACTCCAAAAGAAATGACGGACTAAGCCCAACATCATACCAAATGAAAATCCCAACATAAAAGCGAACATAATGTTGAAAATTGGCATTTGGTAATAGTGCCTGCCGAAAGCCAAAAGTGAAAATAAAAATGAAGATAATAGCATTGCTAATCCAAGAGTTGCTAATATCGTTACCTCCCCTTTTGACCAGTTAGCAAGCTCTTTTAATCTTGCCATGTCTGACATAAACTTCCCTACATTGTAGAAGATGTAAGTACCAGTAATAACAGAAATCATTGCCAATAAAGTTGCCTTGAGTGTTATATGCTTTTCTCTCCGCATATTTATTCCTCCTGTTTATGAAAAAATGTTTTTTGTTGCTACATTTATTATTTTACCACTACTTTACATAATTTTCAATACTCTAGTCATTATAATTTTTAATATAATCTATTAACATATCTAATATTTTTGCATATATTATTATATATACTTTAAAGATTGCTTATATAATAGTTTGCGATTTCTTGAATGGAGGTTTTTATGGATTACGAAATTATGATGAATAATAATTTAAAAATAGGTATGGAAGCTCCTGATTTTGAAGCATTATCTACTATGCGGAAATGTAAAACTTTCTGATTACAAAGGTAAATGGCTTGTATTTTTTTCTCATCCTGGTGATTTTACCCCTGTTTGTACTACAGAAATAATCGGATTTGCAAAGGCATATACATATTTTAAGAAAATAAATACCGAACTTTTAGGTATTAGTATAGATAGTTTAAATTCACATTTAGCATGGCTTTATGATATTTATTTAAAAACTGGTCTTATAGTTAATTTTCCAATAATTGCAGATAGTACAGGAAGTTTGGCTAGGAAATATGGAATGATTTCTAATGAAGTTAGCAATTCTGAAACAGTTAGAAATGTATTTATAATTGATGATACTGGAATTATTAGAACTATTTTAATTTATCCTATGAACATTGGAAGATATATTCCAGAAATCTTAAGAACAGTAACTGCTTTGCAATATTCAAAAAGTAATTCTGGAATGACTCCTGCAAATTGGATTCCTGGTAATCCTATGATTGTTCCTCCTCCTAGAACATTTGAAGAATTACGAAAAAGAAATGAAGATATTAATAAAAATAGGAATGGAATGTCTTGGTATTTAAGTTTTAAAAATCCAGAAACTAAAAAATTAGAATAAGGGATTTGGGGACGGTCCTTTTTTCCCTATTTTTAAAATCAATATATAAAATTTAAAATGTCCAACAGTAAAGAATACTGTTGGACAAAATCTATCTATTCTCAAAATAACTTTTATTTCCTTTAAAAAAGTTATAATAAATCTGCATATTTTCTAATTCATACCATTTCTTTTCGGTAACTGGTATTTCATCTAAATTATATATTTTAGCATTTGGAATTGATAATAAAAATGGAGAATGTGTTGCTATTATAAATTGACATTTTAAAAATCTACTTAATTCATTTATTAATTGTACTAATTCTAACTGAAATTTTGGTGATAAACTGTTTTCAGGTTCATCAAGTAAATATAAACACCCCTCTTGTAACTCTTTATCAAAAAAGTCTAAAGATGTTTGTCCATTTGAAAATTCTTTTTCATTTTCTTCAATTCTACTTTTTATAAATTTACTTTGAGTCTTTTTTCTGGTCTCAACAGAAAGACTTAAATCCTCTAATGAACTATAATTAATAGGATTATATTTGTATTGAAAATATTGCATTTTTAAATCTTCTCTTGAATTATTCTTTTTCTTATTTTCTTCACGCTTAGATAAGATATTTTGAAAAATATCTTCGCTACATATAATCTTACTTCCTTGCGAAATATCGTTTTCGATATAATATTTACATTCATTTATATACATATCAAAATATTCAGATTTTAATATATCATTTTTTCTTTTAATTATCTTTTTATCTTTATTGATTGTTTCTGTTATTATATTTAATAACGTGGATTTTCCTGAGCCATTATCTCCATAAAAAATTGTAATTGTATCAAACTTAATATTAAAAAACTCCTTTTGTAAAAACAAATGAAATGGATATCCGCTATAATCTTCTTTATCTGGTAATTCAAATTTTTTTAAATAAATCAATTTATATACTCCCCCTGCTATACTCGTAAAATATTTACAATATCACAAATATTTATATTGTATTCTTTGTTTATTTGTATTTTCTTTTTTATATAATCTATATTTGTTACTATTCCTTTAATCTCACTATATCTTCCATTTTTATAATACTTTATTCTAATTAAACTTCCTTCTTCAATTTGATTAAATTTATTGTTTAATTCGTTTAAACAATCTTCTGATAAATCTTTTTTTACTTCGTACTCTATCTCTTTTTCTCTTAATGCTTCTTGAAGACCTTTTAATGCATCAAATGGAAGAAACTGCCTTGCTCTTGCCACTCTATTCTCCACCATTATGACCTCCTATTAATTTATTCCTCATCATCGTTGTCGCTCCTTCTTCTAAGTCCATTCCTCTTATTATTGCATTTTTTCCCATCTTATTTTTTATACTACACATTGCAAGTTCTAGTTTTCTTTCTTCATCTATTTTTTCTTGATCCTTAAATAGGCTTAATTGTACATTCTCTGTTTCAATTACATTTGCAAAATTTACACCTATTCTTCTAATTGCAACACTTTTATCTGTAGTTTTATCATATATTTCTAAAAATGCTTTTAAAAGTTCTGAATATGTATTTGTGTAATTACTTAATTTTCTAGTTCCTCCTGTAGCTTTTATAATATTTTTTGAATATCCTATATATAAGCTAATAGTACCTGTTACTAAATTACTTTCTATAAGTCTTAAACTACCTAATTCTACCATTTCTTTTAATACTAATCTTGCTTTTACAAATGAATAATCTTCAAATAATATTTGGCTATTTGTTATAGAATTTGTTTTAGGTTTATATGCTTTTATGTCTGCAATCGTACAACTCTCTTTTCCCCAAGAATGATCTATTAAATACTCTGCATTTACGCCAAATTCTTTATATAATCTTTTTTGTTCTGTATGTGCAATATCATACATATTAAATATCCTCATTTTATTTAATCTTCTTTCTATTCCCTTTCCTATTTGCCAAAAATCTGAAAGTGGTTTATGGTACCACAACTCTTTTTTATACTTTTCTTCATCTAGATAACCTATATTATTGGGATTATGCTTTGCTGTAATATCAAGTGCAATTTTGGCTAGATACATATTTGTTCCAATACCAGCTGTTGCTGTTATTCCATATGTTTTAAATATATCCTTTATTATTTTTTTAGCAAGTTCTATCGGATTTAGTTTATATAATTTTAAGTATTTTGTAACATCCATAAATGCTTCATCTATTGAATATACGTGTATATCTTCTTTGGCAAAATATTCTAAATAAATGGCATAAATATTTGCCGAATATTCTATATATTTTTTCATTCTTGGAGTTGCTATTATATATTTAATTGTTGGAGGTATTTCAAAAATTCTACATCTATTTTTTACTCCTAGCATTTTCATTTTTGGAGATATTGCTAAACAAATTGTTCCTTTCCCTCTGGTTGGATCTGCTACTACCAAATTTGTATTAAATGGATCTAATCCTCTTTCTACACATTCTACGGAAGCATAAAATGTTTTTAAATCTATACATAAATAATATTTCTGCATTATTTCCACTCTCCGAATTATAACTCTAAAATTATTATAACATTGTTTTATTTGGTTGTAAACATTTGTTCGTTTTTATTGTTAAGAAATTTTTACCATTTTTGTTATAATTTGGTAAAGTTCTATAAAACACTAAAAGCATTCGAGTTAGATTTTCTAACCTGAATGCTTTTTAAAGAGGGATTTAAGGACCGTCCCCTAATCCCTATGCTTTATTACTTGAACCAAATACTTCTCTTATTTTATGAGCAACTGTTTCTTCTATTAAATCTCTTCCTTTACCCATATATTTTCTTGGATCGAATACACTTGGATTTTCTACAAATGTTTCTCTTATTCCTGCTGTCATAGCTAATCTTAAATCTGTATCTACATTTATTTTAGATACACCAGAAATACTTGCTTCGTGTAATATTTCATCTGGAACACCTTTAGCTCCTGGTAATTCTGCTCCATATTTATTACAAATTTCTACTAATTCTGGAATAACTGTTGAAGCACCATGTAATACTATTGGTGTATTTGGTATTTTTTCTTTAATTTTTGCTAAAATATCAAATCTTAATTTAGCTTCTCCTTTAAATTTATATGCTCCATGGCTTGTTCCAATAGCTATTGCTAATGAATCACAACCTGTTCTTTCTACAAATTCTTTAGCTTCATCTGGATCTGTATACATTGCATCTTCTGCTGAAACATTAACATCATCTTCAATTCCTGCTAATTTTCCAAGTTCAGCTTCTACTACTACACCATGTGCATGAGCATAGTCTACAACTTCTTTTGTTAATTTTATATTTGTTTCGAAGTCATATTTTGAACCATCAAACATTATTGATGTATATCCATTATCTACACACATTTTACATGTTTCAAAATCTGGACCATGATCTAAATGTAATGCTACTGGAATATCATGTTCTTCTAGTCCTGCTTCTATCATTTTTCTTAAATATGGTACTCTTGCATATTTTATAGCACTTGCTGAAGTTTGTAATATAACTGGTGAGTTTTCTTTAGCTGCTGCATCCATAATTGCTTGTACAAACTCCATATTATTAATATTAAATGCACCTATTGCAAATTTCTCCTTCATAGATTTTTCAAACATATC
>CALXPV010000035.1 GCA_944390295.1 uncultured Clostridia bacterium
TTTTATTAATTTTACAAACATTATTAATGGAATTAGTAGATTTAAGAAAGCCAAAATTAGAATGGACTACAGAATATGCAGTAGTAAAACAAAATATGAATTTATTATGGCCTTTTGTATTAAATTTATTAGAAATAGGCATAATATTTATAATATCAATACCATTAAACTTTACAAATTATTTTGTAACAGCAATCATCATTTTAGCAATACATATCATAATTACTTATTTGGTTAATAGATATATCTATAAAAATCAAAATAGATTATTTGATAGAATAAGTTAAATAAACTAAGGAGGAAAAATGAATATAGGTATTGATTTAGATGGTGTACTTACTAATTTTAATGATTTTTGTATGAATTATGGAACAAAATTTGCTTCAGAGATAGGGCAAGGAAAAATAATAAATCCAAAAGGATATGAAAGTATAGAAATATTTAGCTGGAGTGAGCAAACAGATATAGATTTTTGGAAAAAATATAAAGAAAAATATGCAACTACAGAACCAGCTAGACCTTTTGCAAAAGAAGTTCTAGAAAAATTAAAAGAAGAAGGTCATAAAATATTTATTATTACTGCAAGATCTAATGAATTTAAAGAAGTAGAAGCTAAAGAAAAAATGCAAGATATAGTTAAATACTGGTTTAAGGCTAATAATTTATATTATGATGAATTGATTTTTTCTACAACCAATAAATTAGGAAATTGTAGAGAAAAAAATATAGATGTTATGGTAGAAGATAGTCCTCGTAATATAAAACAGCTTGCAGAATTTTTACCAGTAATTTGTTTTGATACAAGATATAACAGAGATTGTGAAGGCAAAAATATTATTAGATGTTATAGTTTTTATGATATATATGAAAAAATTAAAGAATTTGAAAAAAGAAAGCATCCAGCGAAATAGGTTGGATGCTTTTGTGTTCTTTATATAATTGTCAATTTAAATTTTCTTTTTATAAATTTAGTAATTTCTACAAAAATTACTGGTAATATTGAAAGTCCGATTGTTATAGCCCATTCAATTGGTTTTAATACACTTAGGCTAAAGATATTTCTAAAAAATGGTACAAATAAAATTATCATTAATAAAACAAAAGATGATAATAGCGAAAAGAATAAATATTTATTATGTCCATTTCCTTTTGTAAAAATAGAATCTGTATTAGATCTTTGGTTAAATGCATGTAACATTTGCGAAATTGCTAAAACAGTAAAAGCCATTGTTTGTCCTACAATATAACTATCTGTATTATATCCAATTAAAAATGCAGAAATTGTAGCAATAGTTATAAAAATACCATGTAATATAACTCTAGCAACTAAGGCCTTTTCAAAAAGACTTCCAGATTTAACAGGTTTTTCTTTCATAACATTTTTACTTGCAGGATCAACTCCTAAAGCCAAAGCCGGAAGTGAATCTGTTGCTAAATTTATACATAAAATGTGTATAGCCAAAATTGGGGGATCCCAGTTTAATAATGTAGCAATAAATAATGTTAAAATTTCTGCAATATTACCAGCAAGTAAAAATTGAATTACTTTTTGAATATTTTTATAAACTCTACGACCTTCTTTTATTGCATATACAATAGTTGTAAAATCATCATCTAATAAAATCATATCTGATGCATCTTTTGCAACATCTGTACCATTAATTCCCATAGATATACCAATATCAGCTTTATTAAGAGCAGGAGCATCATTTACACCATCACCAGTCATAGCAACAACTTCGCCGTTTCTTTTTAAAGAGTTTACAATTCGTAATTTGTGGTTAGGAGAAACTCTTGCAAAAACAGAAGTATTTTCTACAGCTTTATCTAATTCTTCATCAGTCATATTATCAAGTTCAGTTCCAGTTATTGCGTTTGTATTTTCATCATATATTCCAAGTTCTTTTGCAATAGCTTTTGCAGTAATTACATGATCACCAGTAATCATAATGGTTCTAATTCCAGCGCTTTTACAAGTCTTTATAGAATTCGGAACTTCAAGTCTTGGTGGATCAATCATACCAACAATTCCAATAAACGTTAAATTAAATTCTACATTTTCATCTTCATCTTCGGGAACTTTATTTAATATTTTTTTTGCAAAACCTAAAACTCTTAATGCTTCTGAAGAAAGAGTATTATTTAAATTAAGTATTTTTTCTTTATCTTCATTTGTAATTGGACGTATACCACTTGATGTAAGAACTGTATCACATAGCTCTAATAATTCATCTAAAGCACCTTTTACATATGCTGTAATAATTCCATCAATATTGTGTACTGTAGTCATACGTTTTCTATCAGAATCAAAAGGTTCTTCAAAAAGTCTTTTATATTTATACTCTAGTTCTTCTTGGTTAATTTTAAAATAATCTCTGCCAAGAAGTAAGAGTGCACCTTCTGTTGGATCACCAATTATCATATCATTATTTTTCTTATCAAATGTAGCATCATTACATAGAAGACCGGAATATATTAAATCTTTATATAATTCCTTATTAGAGATAGAATTTGGAGTAATAGCAGAATTATTTAAAATATCATCTACATTAGCCAATTTTTTTACAACCATTCTATTTTGAGTAAGGGTTCCAGTTTTATCTGAACAAATTACAGTACTACTGCCAAGTGTTTCAACAGCAGGCAATTTTCTAATTAATGCATTTTCTTTTGCCATACGTTTTACACCAAGAGCCATAACTATAGTAGCAGTGGCTGGTAAACCTTCTGGGATAATAGAAATTGCAAGTGAAATTGCAGTCATAAACAATGGAAGAATAGGTCTTTTATAAAGCATACCAATTACAAAAATAATTACACATACAATTAAACCTACGATACTTAATACTTTACCAACTGCAGAAAGTTTTCTTTTTAAAGGTGTATCGAATTCATCAGAATTATTAAGAAGTGAAGCAATATGTCCAACTTCCGTATTCATTCCAGTTGCAATAACTACACCGATTCCTCTACCATAAGTAATAAGAGAAGAGGTATATGCCATATTAATTCTATCAGCTAAAAAGCAATCTTCTTTTAATATTTCATCTGCATCTTTTTCAACAGGAACAGTTTCACCAGTAAGTGCAGATTCTTGAATTTTTAAATTTGCACTTTCTATAAGCCTAATATCTGCAGGAACGACACTTCCAGCTTCTAAAATAACAATATCACCAATAACTAATTCTGAAGCAGGAATAATTAGTTCTGAATTATTTCTAATTACATGAGCTGTTGGAGCACTAATACTTTTTAGTGCTTCTATAGAAGCCTCAGCCTTTTTTTGTTGTACAACACTAATAATAGTATTAATAAATACTATAAATAAAATAACATATCCCTCAACAAATTCATCTAAAAAAAAGGATAAAATACTAGCCAATATAAGAATTATAATCATAGGGTCTTTTAATTCATATAATGTTAATTTTAAGATACTTTTACTTTTCTTTTTATAAAGTTCATTATATCCATAGACTTTTTGTCTACTTCGAACCTCCTCATCACTTAATCCATAATCGGAAGTTTTTAGTTTTTCTAGGACTTCCGATTCAGAAAGCGAATGCCAATTTTCTTGTCCCAACTAACAAGCAACTCCTTTCATAATAAATTATATCCAAATTATAACAAACTTAATAAAAAAAGAGAATTAATATTGCAATTTATTTAAATTATTATTAAGATAGGGATTAGGGGACGGTCCTAAAATCCCTATTAGAAAATATACTAAAAAACGGAGGAATAGATGAAAAATAAAGAAACTAAAGAAAAGAAAAAATTTACGATACTAGGAATGACAATATGGAAATTGCTTGCATATTTCATTATTTATAGTGTTTTAGGATATTTAATAGAAACATTATTTGGATTAGTTACAAAAGGTGTAATAGAAAGCAGGAAAAGCTTTATATACGGACCATTTTGCGCCATATATGGTGTTGGTGCAGTAATTATGATTGGTTCATTAAGACACTTTAAAAAGAATAATTTTACACTATTTTTTGGAGGATTTTTAATAGGTTCAATTGTTGAATATTTTGTAAGTCTATTTGGAGAAATGATGCTTCATGTAAAATGGTGGGATTATTCTAATATGCCATTTAATTTAAATGGTAGAATTTGTGTATATTTCTCAATTTTCTGGGGAATTTTGGCAATCTTTTTAATGACATATATAAATAAAAAAGTAGATATGCTAATTGATTGGTTAAAACAAAAATTTAATATTAAATTATTAAAAACATGTACAATATTGTTGATTATTTTTATGTTTGTAGATTGTATTTATACAGCAGTTGCTCTTAGAATGTTTTATGCAAGAATCGAACATAGTGGATTAATACAAATGCAAAACGGAGAACAATATTTATTAGATTATGAAGAAATTCAAAATGCACCAGGTGTAAATGAATTTATGGAAAAATATTTAAATGATGAGGTAATGCTAAAAACATTTCCAAATTTAAAAGTAACAGATATAAACGGAAATGTTGTACTTGTAAAAGAGGTTTTTCCAGAAATTCAGCCATATTATGTAAGAATATTTACACCAAGAGAAAGAAATAGAGATATTATACAAGAGTGAACTTTTGGGACGAGCTAAAAGTTAAAATTTATGTAAAATAAATGAACTTTAAGGACCGTCCCTAGAGTTCAAAAAGGGGAGAAAATATGGAAAAAATAGCGTTTATATCAGACATACATTCAAATATAGTTGCATTAAAAGCAGTATTAAAAGACATAGAAAATAGAGGAATAACAAGAATATTTTGTTTGGGAGATATTGTTATAAAAGGTTCATCACCATGTGAAGTCTTGGATTTAATAAAAGATAAATGTGAAGTAGTAATAATGGGAAATTGTGATAATTATGCAGTAAATCCTGAATATTATCCGGCACACTTAAAACATTATCAATGGTATCATAATATTTTAGGAGAAGAAAGAATAAAATATTTGGAAAACTTACCAATGTATAAAGATATGTATATAAGTGGAAGTCGAGTAAGAATGTTCCATGCAACAAAAAACGACTTGGATTATAGAATATTTGATACTTCAGATGCAGAAGAAAAGATGAAATTATTTGAGGATGAAAATAATGATGTTCCAGATATTGTAATATATGCTGATATTCATAAACAATATATGCAAAAAATTTTAAATAAAACAATCATAAATATCGGAAGTGTAGGAAATGAAATTGAGATTTCATTTCCAAATGATTATAATGAAGATATGAGTGAAATTACACAAGCACATTACTGCATAATTGAAGGAGATATTAATTCAAAAGAAAGAAGTCCTTTATCAATTCAATTTGTAAGAGTACCATATGATGTGCAAAAAGAACTAGAATTAGCTAGAAGAAATAATTCACCAAGTTATGAAAAATATGAATTGGAATTAACAAAAGGAAAATATAGAGGAAAGAAGAAAATTAATCAATAAAACGATATGATAGTAAAGAAAAATTAGTAGAGACAATTATAAATATAATATAAGAAAGCGAGAATAAATAATGGAAACAAAATAATTAATAATCATTTCGTTGATTTATATATTGTAAATAGTGATATAGATATTAGAAATGTAAATTTGCAAAAAGAAGAAGTAAGTCAGGTTGGTTATTTTAAAAAAGAAGAATTTTGCGAAATGGTAGACAAAAAAGATGATAGATTAACAGATACGCCAATTCTATTTAAAAATGTAATAAAAAATTTAAAAGATTAGGAGTAAACAAATGACGATAAATTTTATAATAGCACAAGTATTTGGAGCAATAGCTTTAATTATATTGATAATTAGTCTTCAAAAAAATAATAAAAAAACATTATTAAAATATCAAATCTTTTCAAGTTTATTATATGCAATTCAATATGTTTTCTTAAATGCATATACAGGTTGCTTAATGAACTTAGCATGTATGGGAAGAAATATTGCTTTTAATAAATATCAAGATAAAAGGCCACCAGTCTATTTGCTGATAATTGTAATATGTTTAATGATTGTATTTTCAGCATTTACATATGTAGGATATATAAGTTTATTACCAATGATAGCTGTAATTTTATACAGTATTGCAGTATGGAATGGAAATTTAAAAGTAATTAGAAGTATTGAACTTATATCATGTTCTTTATACATTATATACAATATAAATGTACAAGCATATACAGGATTAGTTGCAACAATAATAGAATTTATTGGAGCATTAATTGCATTAGTTAGGTTTGATATTAAAGGAAAGGTGTTAAAAGAAAATGAATAATTGTGATGTGAAATATTGTGGAAAAGATGAAAATGGAAAGCCAAGATATTGGTGCACCACACATAAAGATGTGGCGTCAGATAAAGACGGAAATAAATTAGAAGAATGTTTATGTACATATAAGGAAATATATGACAACAAAGTTTTTATGAAGAAGGAAGATATAAAAAGTATAAAATTAAAATATGAAAATGTATTAGATAATTTAAGACCACGAATATTTATAAATGATAAGCAAGAAAATAATGCATTGAAAATTAAAGAGAGTTTATTGGATTTTAAAGATATTGCAGGACTGATGATTGCTAAATTAAATAACATAGACTTAGAGTCATCTTATTGTACATATTGTGGCATGCCACATACAGATGATGGATTATTTGCATATACGCCACATGCAAGACATCTATGTCAATATTGTGGATATTTTTATAATGTCGATAAACCTAATATTGGAAATGAATTTGCTTTATTTTTTGATATACCAAATATTAAAGAAGAAGATGGGATTATTGAAATAGAAGATAAATTGGCTTTAGATTATGATGCTTTTAATGGGATATTGCTGATAAATAATAAAAAAGGAAATACATTAAAAATTAATAATGAAGAAATCAGTGTAAAAGATTATTTAAATAAATTGTTCAAAGATGAATATTAAAAGGGGAATTTATTATGGAAAATAAAATAAGTACAAGCATACAATATCAATTTACAAATGCTAAATTATTTAATGAAATATTTGCTAATTGGAAAAATTTTAATGAAAAATTAAATGCTGGACCAAATGTTATGAGAGAATGGCTATATAATGAGTGGAACAATCTTAAAGAAATATTGGCACAAAGAGAAGATTTAATTGTTAAAGATATAGGCAAAAAAGTAACAGTAGATGATTTTGATATAACATTTAATAAATCAGATTCAGGAGTAAGTATATTCTTTTTCAAATTCCCAGAATATGAATATAATGATGCTGCAAGTAAATATGTTGCATTAGCATTAACTCCTACTATGCCTAGATATTTTACATTAGAATATTCGGAAAGTTTTTTAACAAAGGAAAGACAATTTGTTTTTGGAGAATTTAAAATTGATGAAAATACTAGAACGAGAAAACATATAAATTATGGAACTGTAGATAATGATAGATTAACATTTTTTGCAGGGCTTGTGCTAAATAAAGTAGGATAAAATTATGAAGATTGATAAAAATGAAAAATATGTTATAATAGTATAGGTAACATAAACAGCTGAAGTGGAGGAGAAAAATGAGGATATATAGGCGGAAGGTAACATATGAAAGATTTCAAGGGGAAAGGTATGAAGACCTTGCTATGAAACTTTCAGAATGGGTAGCAGACGAACACATAAGAATACGATTAGAAAAAGATTCTGCAAAAGAAAAAGATGTAGAATTTTTTAAAGAGTATTTAAAAGGAGAATATAAGATTGTGTTCTCTGCATGTTACATGAAGATTATGGACATAATAGAATGTCCACAAGTATATCAAAAGTTCTATGGTGTATCATTTTGGAATCCTGGTGATCCTAATCTTATAAAGATTACACCAAAATCAGGATTTTATCGAAGCTTATCAGATGGCAAGTCCAACTTTTCAACATTTAAAAAAGTAAGATTTGATAAAAATGTTGAATATTGGATGGATATTAAAAAGATGGCTTTATTAAAAACTACTGCGAGAACTAGATTTCTCAAAAAACGGCTACGTTGCAATTAGCAATGAAACGGCTAACAAAAAATAACCTTTAGAGTATACTACACTAAAGGTTATTTTTACGTTGATTTTAAAAAAGCATATTGATATAATTAAGAAAAATTTGAGGAAAAACCTAAAAAAAAGGGAGAGAAACATGGAAAATAAATACGAATGGAAATTGTCAGACATATATAAATTAAAAGAAGATTTTGAAAAAGATAGAGAAAGTTTAAATAAAAAATTAGAAGAAATAGTTAAATATAAAGGAATCTTAGGAGATTCATCAGATAATATATATAATTACTACAAATTATATGAAGAGATAGTAGAGATAATATGCAAATTATATTCATATGGAATGCTAAGATATCACAAAAACATGGCAGATTCTAAAGGGATTTCAATATTTAAAGAAGTGCAAGCTTTAGATAGTAATATTGACGAAGTAACAGCTTTTGCAGTTCCAGAATTAACAGAAATGGATACAGAAAAGCTAAAAAAATATCTTAATGAAGATAAAAGGCTAGAAGCATACTCTAAAACGATTAATGATATTATAGAGAGCAAAAAACATATATTAAGTAAAGATGTAGAAGAGGTATTAGCTAAATTTTCAAATGTATTAATTGGATATAAAAATACATACGAAATATTTACAAATACAGAAATCAACTTTACTCCAATAAAAGATGAAGATGGGAATTTAGTAGAAATAAATGAAGATAGTGCAGGTAAATATTTAAATAGTCCAAATAGGGAAGTAAGAAAAGCTACACATCATTCTTTAGTTTCTGAATATCAAAAATATATAAATACATTAACAGAACTATATTTAAATAATGTGAAGCAAGATACTAAAATAGCAAATTTAAGAAATTATAAAAGTTCTTTAGAAAAAGCAGTCGATAATGATGAAGCAAGTGTAAAAGTATATGATACATTATTAAAAACAGTTAATGAAAATTTAAATATAAATCATAGATATACAAGTTTAAAAAAGAAATTATTAAATGTAGATGAATTACATATGTATGATATGAACTATAATCCTTTTTCAAGTAAAAGTAGTCTTACAGATATAGAAACAGCAGAAAAAGAGGTTTTGGAAGCTTTAAAACCAATGGGAAAAGAATATGTTTCAAAAATAGAAGAAGCATTTAATTCTAATTGGATGGATGTATATCCATCTCCAAATAAAATGGGTAGTGCATATAATATGAATTCATACGGAGTACATCCATATGTATTAATGAATTACACTGGAACAAATTTTGATGTGTCTTCAATAGCGCACGAATTTGGTCATGCAATGCATTCATATTATTCAAGTAAAAATCAAAATGCTTTAAATTATAGTTATAGTAAGTTATTGGCTGAAATGGCATCAACAATAAATGAAATTTTATTTGCAGAATATAAAATAAAAAGCACAGAAGATAAAGAAACTAAAAAAGAGTTGTTATACAATAGAATAAATACGGTAAGAGCAACATTAATGGCACAAACAATGCTTGCAGAATTTGAAAAAGAAATCCACTCTAAAGTAGAAAAAGGAGAAAATTTAAATTCAGAAATAATTGGAAACTACTATTTGGAGCTTAACAAAAAATATTATGGAGATAGTCTAACAATAGATGAATACAATAAAAATAACTGGATAAGAATACCACATTTTTTTAGAAACTTTTATGTATATACATATGCAACAGGAATATCTTGTTCAATAGATATTGCTTCTAGAATTTTAAATAAAGAGGATGGGCTAGTAGAAAAATATATAGATATGTTAAAACTTGGAGGAAGCAAGAAGCCTCTAGAAATATTAAAAACAGTAGGAATAGATTTAGAAGATAAAAAAATATATGAAAATGCACTTAAATTTTACGAAAATGATATAAATGAACTAGAAAAATTAATCTAATGAACACTTTAGGGCTTATCCCTAAAGTTCAAACTTCAGAAAAGGAGATAAAATGGGCGAAGTTAAATGGACAAATGAACAAAAACAAGCAATTGAAGAAAAAGGATCTAATATATTAGTTGCGGCAGCTGCTGGAAGTGGTAAAACAGCAGTTTTAGTAGAAAGAATTATTAATAGGATATTGAATGATAAGATTGATATAGATAAACTTTTGGTAGTTACATTTACAAATGCTGCAGCAAGTGAAATGAGAGAAAGAATTTTAGATGCTATTTATAAAAAAATAGAAGAAGATCCTTCAAATATAGAATTACAAAGACAAATAACATTACTTAACAAAGCAAGTATTTGTACAATTCATTCATTTTGTTTAGATGTAATTAGAAACAATTTTTATGAAATAAATATATCTCCTAATTTTAGAATAGGTGATACTGCGGAAATAGAATTATTAAAACAAGAAACTTTGGATGATTTATTTGAGAAAAAATATTTTGAAGAAGACGAAGATTTTCTAAAATTAGTAGATACATATACTGGTTATAGAGGTGATGAACCTTTAAAAGAACTGATAATGGAAATATATAAATTTATTCAAAGTAGTCCATTTCCAAGAAAATGGTTAGAAGAAAAAGTAGAAGAGTTTAATATTAAAGATTTAAGCCTAGATTTTGCTAAAACTAAATGGGGAAAAATAATTTTAGAAGAATACGAAAAAAATATAGAAGAAACAATATTAGGATTAAAAAATGTAAAACAGGATTTAGACTTAAATCCAGAACTTGAAAAGTTTTCTCAAGTTATAAGATTAGACTTAGAAAATTTAGAATTACTAAAAGCTAACTTGGATTCTTGGGATAAAGTATATGAATTAAGCCAAAGATTTTCTTTTACAAAATGGCCAGTAGATAGAAAGAGACAATCTAGCATTAAAGATGAAGCAAAAGAAAAAAGGGATAAAATTAATAAAAAATTTAAAGGAATTAAAGACAAAATATTTATATATACATCAAAAGAAGCTATACAAGATTTACAAGAAGTATATGAAATACTAAATTTATTAAAAAAAGTAGTATTAGAATTTGAAGAAACATATGGCAAAGTAAAACTAGAAAGAAATGTAATAGACTTTAATGATATAGAACATTTGGCTTTAAAAATTTTGTTAAAAGAAGATGATGGAAAATATGTACCAACAGAAGTTGCTAAAAAATATAAAGATAAATTTGAGGAAATTGCTATAGATGAATATCAAGATAGTAATATGGTACAAGAATATATTTTAACTTCAATCTCTAAAGGTAATAACATTTTTATGGTTGGAGATGTAAAGCAAAGTATATATAAATTTAGACAAGCAATGCCAGAATTATTTTTAGGAAAATACGAAAAATATAAACTAAAAAAAGATAAAACTGAAAATGATGATTTAAAAATTCAACTTTTCAAAAACTTTAGAAGTAGAGAAAATATTTTAAGTACATCTAATTTAGTATTCCAAGAAATAATGAGTAAAAAATTGGGTGATGTAGAATATAATGAAGACGAGTATTTAAATTTAGGAGCAAATTATCCAGATATAGAAAATGTAGATTTTGCAGGAAAAACAGAAATAGATGTAATAAATTTAAATAAAAATCAAATAGAAGAAGAAGCAGAAGATACAGAAAACAATGAAAGAATAGAAGATTCTATATTAGAAGCAAAATATGTTGCTAAAAAAATACAAGAACTAATTAATAGCAATTACTATGTTTTTGATAAAAAACAAGGATATAGAAAAATTACATATAAAGATATTGTAGTTTTGTTAAGATCAACTGCAACACTTGCACCAATTTATGAAAAAGAAATTGCTGACCTAGGAATGCCAGTTTTTAGTGATACATCATCAGAATATTTAAACTCTGTAGAAATACAAACTATAATTTCTGTATTAAAAATAATAGATAATCCAATGCAAGACATACCACTTGTAACAGTTATGAGATCTATGATTGGAGGATTTACAGATAATGACTTAATAGAAATAAGACTTGCAGATAAAAATTGTAATTTTTATGAAAGTATTCTAAAAGCACAAGTACAAGTGAGTGAAGAGCTAAGAATAAAAATAAATAATTTTCTAGAAAAAATAGAAAATTGGAGAGAAGCAAATGAATATTTAAACTTAGATGAACTTATTTGGAAAATTTATCTAGATACAGGATACTATAATTATGTTGGATTAATGCAAAATGGTAAATTAAGACAAGCTAATTTAAAAATGTTATTTGAAAGAGCAAAACAATATGAGAGTGCATCTTTTAAAGGATTATTTAATTTTATAAATTTTATAGATAAATTAAAATTAAGTAGTGGAGATTTAGGTTCAGCAAAAATTATTGGAGAAAATGAAGATGTAATCAGAATAATGAGTATTCATAAAAGTAAGGGACTAGAATTTCCTGTAGTATTTTTAAGTAGTACTAGTAAAAAGTTTAATATGCAAGACTTAAATAAAAAAGTATTATTACATCAAGACATTGGTTTAGGTCCAACATATACAAATTACGAAAAGAAAATAGAATATCCAACACTTGCTAAAGAAGCAATAAAAATAGTAACAAAACGAGAAGTACTAGCAGAAGAAATGAGAGTTTTATATGTTGCACTTACAAGGGCAAAAGAAAAATTAGTTATAACTGGAATAGAAAAAGACGTAAATGATTCAATAGATAGTAAACAAAAAGAACTAGAAATATATAAAGATAATATAGAAAATAAAATGAATCCAAACTTAGTTGGAAAATATAAATCTTATATAGATTGGATTGAATTAGTATATCTAAAAAACAAAGATAAAGACATAATGAAATTTAATATAATAAACAAAAAAGATATATTAAAAGAAAATACAGAAGAAAAAGAAGAAAATAAAGACATTATAAAAGAGATTCAAAATAGGGCTATATCAAAAGAAAACATAAATAAAATTAAGCAAGAATTAGAATGGAAATATAAATTTGAAGAATCTGTAGAATTACCAAGTGAACTTTCAGTTTCTAAAATTAAGGAATTAAAGAATAATGTACAATTACAAAATCAAGAAGTAAGTTTTGCAAAACCAAATTTCTTAATAGAAAAAACAGAGTTAACTGGTGCTCAAAAAGGTACAATAATGCACTTATGCCTACAAAAATTAAATCATAAAGAAGAATATGATTTAGAAAAATTAAAAAGAATGGTAAAATCGTTAGTAGAAAAAGAAATTATATTACAAAAAGAGGCAGATAGTGTAAACTATAATAAAATATTAGAATTCTTTAAGTCAGAAATTTGGCAAGAAATGAAAGAGGCAAAATTAGTAGAACAAGAAAAAGCATTTTATTTTAATATAAAAGCAAATGAAATATATGATGTTAAATCAGACGAGGATATATTAGTTCAAGGTATTATAGACTTATATTATATAAATAAAGATGATGAATTAGTTTTAGTAGATTATAAAACAGATTATGTAGAAAATAACAATGAAGAAATTTTAAAAGAAAAATATGATATACAACTTGCAATATACAAAAAAGCATTAGAAAAAGCTTTAGATAGAAAGGTCGATAAAGTATATATTTACTCTACATGGCTTGGCAGAGCCATTACAATAAATTTTGAACTTTAGGGACGGACCTTAAAGTTCAGAAAGAAAGGAAAACGGGATATGCCAGTAGATACAAAAGAAATACCAGAAGAAATAAAAATAAGAGATAAAGAAAATTTAAAGAAATTAACCGAAGTTGCCAAAGTAATGATTTTAAAGTTTACACATGATAAATTAGGCATGGATGAAGATGCAGTAGCAAAATTCTTTGATAATACTGAAATTTTTACAGATTATGAATTGGATTCCGAAACTATGGGATCATATAGTCTTATTAATGGTAAAATAGGAATAAATCCATCTATAATTCAAGAAATTGGCAATGATTTATCATATCATCAGTTTAAAGAGTTGCTAAATGCTGTAGGAACAATAATTCACGAAGAAGAACATAAATTTTCGTGGGAATGGTCAAAAGCCAGAATTAGTAAACAAATCGAAGAAGGTTTTGCTGATTTATTTGCTGATGAATGTATTACATATTTTTTAGAGGAATATCCAGAAGAATTAGCAAAATTTGGTTTTAATATTGAACACATAAATAAAATAAAAAATTATTTTGAAGCTGGATTTCCAATTCATACAAGTTCATATGATGGTGAAGCAGATTTTACAAGGTCTAGCTTAGAAGTTATAAGACAAAAAAATGGAGAAATATATACTACAGAATATGAATATATTTTTGGAAATAAGGAAAAGTTTATAGCTATTGCAGTAGATGTAATAGGTGATGGATATAGAAAAATATTAGAAGAACAAAAAGAAGACAGGAATTTAGGAAAAAAATATAATTATGAATACAATAAAATGTTATTTGAACTATTAAAAGATATCCCAATAAAAGAAGAAACAAAAACAAAAGATTCTAGAACAAATGTGCTTTATATAAGGCAAAATATGATAAATGATATTGTTAATATAAATAAAGTAAAAACATATGCAAAACAGCGAGGAATAGATATATATGATTTGCATCCTGAAGAATATGAAATAGTAAGGGATGCTTTTAAAGAAAATACTCAAAGCTTTTTTATGGATAATATAAAAAAATTTCAAGAAGATGTATTAGCAGGCTACATAAGAAATTGTAGGACTATTGAAGATTTATCAAAATTTGATATTTCTATAGGTTTTTTTGCAAATTTGTATCCAGAAACGGTTAAATCAGGCAAATTTACTTTAAAAGAAATAATAGTATATATGGATGAAAAAGATACTTATAGTATAGATGATAAAAATGCGATAAAAATATTAACTAATGAAATTATAAAAGAATTTCAAGAAAATAGGTTAGAAGGATATAATAGAAATGAATTATTATCAATTATAAAAATGATTGTATATAATATTGAAGAACCTAACAAAGAATTATTTGATGTAGTACAAGAAATTGATAAAAGAATGCCAAACAAAACAGAGGAAGAACAGATAGAGATAGGTACCGCTAAATTAATTACGAGTAGAGATTCGGATGGTAATATACTGGATTCAATAATTGCAGAAGCAACAGTTACAGCTGTTAGTGGAGTATTATTAATGAAAGATAGACCGGAAAAAGAAATTAATGATTATTCGTTAGTTAAACAAGCAACAGATGCATTTGAGGAATTTTTAGCAAAAAATGCTAAAAGCAATCCTGATGCCCTAAAGCAAATATTAG
>CALXPV010000036.1 GCA_944390295.1 uncultured Clostridia bacterium
TAATTATTACAAATGAAAGTAGGGATTTAATATGTTAACCAAGCCACAATATTTATATCAAGCAAAACTAATTATAGATTGCTTACCGGAAGATGAATATAATTCTATACCAAAAGAAACATTAAAATATATAGAAGAAAATATGCAAGTTGATGAAGGCATAAAAATAGACCCAGAAGTAGAATTAAGCGAACAAAATGTAGATACACAAACATTAATGTTTTTAAATGATATTATTCAAAACATTAGATTACACAAAATGGCAAAGCAATATGAAAATGATGTAAAAAGTTATATAAAAGAAGTAGAGGAACGAAACGCTGGATTCGAGGCTAGAGTTGATAATATTAATTTAAACGAGGAAGTCGAAAGATTAGAAAAGCAAAATGAAAAACTACCTAAAGCAAAGGAATTAATAGAAGATTATAAGAAAGTAGTTTCTAAAAAAGAAGAAGAGATTGTAAAATTAAAAGAAGAATGCAATATGTTAACAACAATGTTAAATAGAATTCCTAAATTTATAAGAAAAATCTTTTTAAGAAATAGTAAAACAAAATTATTACAAGAGAAAAATGATTAATAGGTGGTAATATGGAAAAAGGGAAAAGACTTTGGGTATGTAGTGGAAACGATTTGGAAACAGCTGAAATAATAAAATTGTTAGAACATGAAAACGAAACTTGTTTAACTGTTTCATCTGTTCAAAATATGCCTTGGAGAAGTGTTTCTTTCCAAATACAGTCATTATTAAGACGTAATTCTGATGAAAAAAAAGATATATATGTTTTAGGTGTTACTGATAGTCCATACAATGAACTTAAATCAGACGAAAGCCAAAGTAAATTAGAACAAGTATCAGATGTATTAGGTGAAAATCTTACGATAGATCAACAATTTATATCTGCTTATGCAAAAAGTGGAGAACAAGGAATTCATGAATTTGCGGGTCTTTTAGAAATCCCTAATGATCAAGTAGCAGAAATAGTAAAAGACATAAACGGGAGAGATAGACAGGCACAAGGAATAACAATTCAGCAAGAGGCAGAAGCAGTGAAAGCGATTAGATTGGCTAAAGAAAAAGGAGACTTTACCTATGTACAAATTCCACATAATAAAATCAGAACCGTTTTAGATAGAGTAAAAGTAGAAAATATAGCAATTATATGTCCAGAAGGAGAAACTTATATAAAAGCAAATAGAAAATATATAGATTTGCTGTCAGATAAGTTTGGAAACAATAAGGAATTAAGAGAAAAAGATGAATTCAGAAATATAGGAAAACAAAAAGACATAATGGAAATACTGGTTGGTAAAGAAATAGAACAAGCAGTACAACGTGCTTAAAACAAAAAGTTAGTTGTAAAGGGGAAATTTAAGTATGCCAAAGAAAAACAAAGAAAACTCAAAAAAATATGTTATTACATTAGAAGGAATAAAAGAAGCTATAGAAAAAGGAACAAGCAAGGATATGCACTTAAAATCTACTGGAAAAGGAAATATGTTTGTGGTAGAAGAAGGCGGAAAAAACAGAGGAGGAGTTATATATCCTAATGGCGCAGACGTTAACCAAGATTATATGGCAACAACAGAAGAGAATAAGAAAAAATTAGCAGAACATGTAATAAAAAGTGCAGAAGAATATAAGCCAAAAGAAGGAAAACGTATTTTTATTCCTGTACCTAAAATAATTACAAAAACTGAATATGTAAAAGTGCCTTCAAAACAAGAAACGACGCCTACAAATGTGCAAACAGAAGATAAAGATAATAAAAAGAAAATTATAGCTTTAGCTGGAGCAGCACTACTTCTAGGAACCGCATTAGGAATAGCTGGAATGAAGGTAGCTGAAAACAAGACAGAAGAAAATAAAATTGTTATTACACTTACAGATAGAGACGAAAAAGTGAAATTAGATGAAAATTCCTTTGAAAATGGAAATTACATAAATGAAAATAAAGATTTGATATGGAATGCTTTAAAAGGAACACAATCAGATATAATTGTAGAATCTCGGATTAATTGGAAAACCTATTTCGGAAGAACAAAGAGTAGAAATGGAAGAAAAAGCAAATGACTATATGGGAAAAATAAAACAAATCGAAGAAGACAGAGAAATGACGATTATAATGTATAATGCTACAGAAAATCCATTAAATGAGCAAAAGGCTAATTATCTTTTAAAAGAAATGGAATATGAAAAACAACTATTAGAATTAAAAACAGATATATTAGAAGATACTATAGAAGCAAGAGAAACACAATCAGAATTAATTAAGGAACATAGTGATTTGGGATATGACCAAGAAGAACATGAAGAAGAATTAGAAAATAATAAAACTATGATTTCAACATATCAACAAGAAATAGAAGATGCAAAAGTTCAATTAAAAAGAAATGAAGCTATACAAGCTCATTTTAGAGAGATAGATCCAAGTGGAATAGAAAACTTTGAACAATATGCAATAGCATATATGTCTGGAATACAAGAAATGAGCTTAGAAGAAATTGAATATTATGATAAGTATTTTGAAGAATACTCAAATTATGTAGAAAAATATGGAGAAGGTTTTAACAAAGAAGAAGTAAAAGAATATATTGCATCATATAAAGATGGATTATCTCAAGGAAAAGATAGAGAAGAGATAAATGATAACTTTTATTTGCAAAGTACTACTATCAACATAGGACACTCAAAAGATTTTAATGATGAGGGGAGATAAAATGAAAGATTATAAAAAAGGTAAAATTATAAAATTGAATGATGATAGTGAATACTTAATATGTGATAATGTAATTATGAAAAACGATGAATATTTTTTGTTATTAAATATTTCAGGAAAAATAGTTGATGGATATACAGAAATCTTAATGATGAAATATAATTATCCAACTGACAAATTTGAATTAGTAATAAATGAAAAAGAAGTAGAAGATATTATTGATAAAATGACAGAAAGTGTGTAAAATAAATAAGTATAAAGGAGAGATAATATGAAAAAAGCGATTTCGATTTTTTTAGTACTTTTAATATGTTTAGCATCATTACCGATTAGTTCATATGCAGCAGAAAATAGTATTAATTTAAAATTTGAAACAGAACAAACAGGCGCTGACCAAGTAAATGTAAAATTATCAACTGGAGAGCTTGCAGGAGTTAGTGATAATACAAACTTAACAATAACTATAGACTTTGAGTATACTGCAGAAGATATTTTATTAGTTACAGCGCAAGGAGTAAACAACTGGCATATAGATATGGATTTAGATAATAAACAAATTATTTATTCAACAGATAGACCTACTGCAAATACTGAAATTGGTACGATAACAATAATGCTAAGAACAACATCATCTAATAATTCTGGAACATTTAATTTAAAAAGTGTAGTTGCAACAGGTGATAATGGATTTTCAGAAGATTATGGAAGTATACCAGTAAATTATACAATTGGTACAGTACCAGGGGAAGGAGAAAATCCTGGTGACAATGAGACTACTGGAGATAACGAAACTACTGATGAAAATGAAACTCCAGGAGATGACCAAAATTCAAACAACAACCAAAACTCAAATAATAATCAAAATAATAATGGCAATACAAATAATCAAAATAATTCAACAGATAACACAGTAGCTCCTGGAAAGTTACCAGATACTGGATTAAATTTTATAATGTTTGGTGGAATTGTTTTAGTAATAGTAATGATATATGGATATGTAAGATATAAAAGATTTGAATAATAAATAAACAGAAAAAAAGCACTATAGTATAAGTTACTATAGTGCTTTTATGGAACTATTAGGATAAGAATTACTGTAAGCTTACCCTGTAAATATTAATTATATTACTACAATATATTTTGTTAATTAACAGTTACAAAACTTTTCTCTTAATCTTTTGCTATTTACAGAAAATAGTTTTCCATTTTCGTCTTTTGTGAATTCGAATGGAATTTGATGTTTTTTTAGAAAATCAATATCACTTTCTTCTAATCTTGCGTGAATAGTATCTTTTGATGATGCATTTGTAAGTTCATATAAATATCTTATTGACATGCTTATTCTCCTTTTGTAGTATATATATTGTAGTAATAAATTAAACAATTTTTATTAGTATATAGATAATAAACTGCAAATACTGTCGAAACTTGCTATAATAGTAAAGAAAAAGAAGACAAAATATGACAAAATTTTAGAAATAAAATTTATATTATAAAAAGGAGAAAATATGCCTGGATATACAATACATTTAGCTGTTGCCAAAAGATATATCGAAAAACACAAAAATAAAATTATCAATGAGGAAGAATTTTACAAAGGAACTGTAAGACCAGATTTGAATAAGGATTATACGGGAATTTGTGAAGAAAAAGAGAAAACTCATTATGGAGTAATGGGAAATAAAAACGATGGTAGCTTTGACTGTCATATAGATGAATTTTTGAGTGAAAAAGATACGGATTTGAATAATGATTTTTATAAAGGTTATTTATTACATTTATTAACAGATTATTATTTTTATACAAAATATTTTAATAAAGAATTATTAGAACTTATACATAATAATGATAAATTTTATTATGATTATGATTGCATTAATAAAGAATTAGAAGATAGATATAATATAGAATATATAGCTAATACTAAAAAATTTACTAATTATACTAATGGAGAACCTAAGTATTTAAAATTAGATAAAATGATTAATTTTATAGAAGATTTCTCAGATATTGATTTAGATCAAGAGATAGAAAAATGGAGAGTTTAAAGATCTAATTGACGGTATACTGAAAAGGAGGAAATTATGAAAGAAATAGAAACAAGAACCGTAATAAAAAACATAGACGGAATAAGAAAAAAACTAGAAGAATTAAATTTTATATATAAAGGAAAATATGAACAACACGATATTATGTTAGATACTCCAAATGCAGATATATTTAATTCTAAAAGAAAGTTAAGAATAAGAATAGAAAATGATAAAGTAGAACTTACATATAAAGGCAAATTTGAAAACAGAAATGATGTAGCAAAAAGAGAAGAATTAAATGTAAATATTAATAAGGAAGATGTAGAAAAATACATTAGAATATTTTCTGGTATTGGGTATGGAATATGTTTTCAAATAAAAAAGACAAGAGAACTTTGGAAAAAAGATAATGTTCAAGTTACAGTAGATAGTTGGCCAATTATAGGAAATATATTGGAAATAGAAGGCAATGAAGAAGAAATAATGGTATTAGCAAATAAAATAGCTCCTGACAATGAATTTAAAAATTATTTATTAAAAGATTTATTTAAAGAAAAATTGTGTAAAACAGGAAAAACAATGGAAGAATTAAAAAGCGATTATTTTAAAGAAACTGGATTTGACTTAGGAAAGATAGAATTAATACTAGGAGAAAAAGAAAATTAAAATAAAAGAGGGATAAAATGAAAAAAAGATATATTGTAATAATAATTATTATATTAGCTGGAGCTATTTTTGTATTTGGAAACAAAGGAGAAAATAATAAAATAATAGATACAGAACCACCACAACTAACTATAAATGGGGATGAAAAGAAAATAGTAGCATATGGCACGGATTTTACAAAAGATTCTGTAACTGCTACTGATAATTTAGATGGGGATATAACAGAAAAAGTTTTTATAGAAGGAAATGTAGATACAAATAACATTGGAACATATGAATTAACTTATAAAGTATCAGATAGTTCGGGAAATACTGCAGAAAAAAAGCAAGAAATAATGGTTTGTAAACCTCTTGGAGAAAAGGGCCTGCCAGTACTTATGTATCATTTCTTTTATGATAAATTAAAAGGTGAGGGAAAAGATGGCAATTGGATGGAAATTGGCGATTTTGAAGAACAGATAAAATATTTATCTGAGAATGATTTTTACTTCCCAACATGGAAAGAGGTTGAAGACTACATTGATGGAAAAACAATTCTACCAGAAAAAAGTGTAGTATTAACTTTTGATGATGGAGATGCATCATTTTTTGAATTAGCAGTTCCTATATTACAAAAATATAATATAGACGGAACATCTTTTCTTATTACAAGTTGGTACGGATATAGAGCACAAGAAAAACAGAATAATGTTAATTACGAATCTCACTCAGATAATATGCACCAAGGAGCAAATAATGGAAAAGGTGTAATGCTTTCTTGGGATTACGAAAAGATAGTAGAGGATTTGAATAAATCAAATGAAACTTTAGGTGAAAATTCAACCGTTTTTTGTTATCCATACGGACAATATAATGACACTGCTATAAAGGCTTTAAAAGAAACTGGATATAAATTAGCTTTTACAACAGAATATGGAAGAGTAAAAGTAGGATCAAATAAATATGTATTACCAAGGATTAGAATGGATAAAACAACAACATTATCACAATTTAAGAATATAGTAAATTAAATTTTATTTATACAATCAAAAAGAACCAGCGATTTAAAGATAAATATTCGCTGGTTCTTTTTGATTAGCCAGGTACCAAACCGAGTCTACTTCTTTTTTGAAGGTTTTATAAGCAATGTGACAAGATATATCACTATGCCTACACATAAAACAATCATATATTGTCCATAGACTGCTTTTTCCTGAAAGTCTTCTTCATATTGAGGATAGCCACTTTCCATAGTTATAACAACATTACCAAAATGGCTTGATGAAGAGAATTCAACTGTAACTGAAGTAAGGTTATGGCTCACGCTGACATCGTCAGGTACTTCCACAATATTAACTCCAGAAGATAGTTGTGCATAAACATCTTCTGCAGTTTGCCGTAGATACTTCATATCATTTTTAGAGCATGCTTCAAATGTATGAGGTGTTATTAGGACAACAGCCATAAGGATTACAGCTATCATTCCTACATGAAATAGTGGATAATACCAAAGGATGTTCCGTGGTTTTGAGGTTTTCATTGTTTTCCTCCTTTGAATACTTGTTGTCGGACTACAAATAAATTACATCATTATTTACATAAAATGTCTATAAAATAATAAGGCACTCAAATTAAGATAAAATATATTAAATTGTAAAGAAAAAGTATGTAAATTAACCAAAAGTAAGTTATCTTGTCTTTTTATATGGTATATGCTATAATTTTCGAAGAAAACAGGAGAATAAAAAATGAAAAATTATGAATTGGAATACTATAATAATATTAAAAATTGGGATTTTAGTAAGATAAAATTTGAAGAAGAAAACCTAACAAATTGGGATATGTATAAAATTTTAAAAGAGTGTACGAATGAGAATTCAGTAGTATTAGATTTAGGTACTGCAGGTGGAGAAAAGGTTATAAATGAATTCCCTAAAGTAAGAAAAATTATAGGAACAGATTTTTCAGAAGAAATGATAAAAACTGCTAATGAAAACTTAAAAAAATCTGGTAAAAATAATATAGAATTTAAAATTATGGACAACTTAAATATGAATACGCCAGACAATTTTTTTGATGTTATAGTTGCAAGACATACTTGCATATCTGCAAAACAAATTTATAAAACATTAAAGAAAAATGGAAAATTGATATTAAGAGGAGTAGATAAATTAGATTGTTGGCAATTAAAAAGGTTATTTGGCAAAGGACAAGCATTTAATGATATTAAACCAATAAGCCAGATAGATTATGAAAACATATTAGATGCGGGATTTAAAAATGTAGAGTTAATTCCAATTCATATAAGAGAATATTATAAAACAAAAGAAGATTTATTAGCACTATTATTAAAAACACCAATATTAGATGATTTTTCAGAAATAAATGTTAATAATAATCTTAAGAAGCAAAACATAGACCTAGATAAATTAGATATGTATATAAAAGAAAATACTTATGATAAGGGAATATTATTAATTAGAAGATATTATGGAATTGTAGCAGAGAAAAAATAAAGAGGAGGCAGTTATGTTCAAATTACATTCAGAATATAAGCCAACAGGAGATCAACCACAAGCAATAGAATATTTATCAAATGGTATAAATCAAGGTAAAAAGTTTCAGACTTTACTAGGCGTTACAGGTTCTCGGAAAAACTTTTACAATGGCTAATATCATCCAAAAAGTGCAAAAACCAACACTTGTTTTAGCACACAATAAAACACTAGCAGGACAATTATATTCAGAATTTAAAGAGTTTTTTCCAGAAAACCATGTAGAATATTTTGTGTCATACTATGATTATTATCAACCAGAAAGCTATATACCAAGTTCAGACACATATATAGAAAAAGATGCCTCTATAAATGATGAAATAGATAAATTACGTCATTCAGCAACAGCAAGTTTATTTGAAAGTAAAGATGTAATAATAGTATCATCTGTTTCTTGTATATACGGTTTAGGAGATCCCATAGACTATGAGAATATGATTGTATCATTAAGACCTGGTATGCAAAAAAGTAGAGATGAAATATTAAAAAAATTAGTAAAAATGCAATATACAAGAAATGAACTAGATTTTAAAAGAGGTACTTTTAGAGCTAAAGGAGATATTGCAGAAATATATCCATCAGACCAAAGCGAAAGTGCTATAAGAGTAGAATTTTGGGGAGATGAAATAGAAAAAATTTCCGAGATAAATCCATTAACCGGAAAAGCGATAGGAACAAGAAGTCATGTTATGATATTCCCAAATTCACACTATGTAACAACAAAAGAAAAAATGGATAGAGCAATTGGAACAATAGAACAAGAGCTTGAAGAAAGAATAAAATTTTTTAAAGATCAAGGAAAACTTATAGAAGCACAAAGAATAGAGGAAAGAACAAATTTTGATATAGAAATGATGAAAGAAACTGGATTTTGTCAAGGAATAGAAAACTATTCGAGACATATAAGTGGAAGAGAAGCAGGAAGCCCACCGTTTACATTATTTGATTATTTCCCAAAAGACTTTTTATTATTAATTGATGAATCACATGCTACAATTCCACAAGTAAGAGCAATGTATAATGGAGATAGGGCAAGAAAAGATTCTCTTGTAAATTATGGATTTAGATTACCATCGGCATATGATAATAGACCTTTAACGTTTAAAGAGTTTGAAGAAAGAATAAATCAAGTTGTATTTGTTAGTGCAACACCAGCAGATTATGAAAAAGAACATAGTAAAGATAATGTTGTAGAACAAATTATTAGACCTACAGGTCTTTTGGATCCAAAAATAGAAGTAAAACCAATAGAAAATCAAATTGATGATTTAATTGAACAAATAAGAGAGAGAACAGAAAGAAATGAAAGAGTTTTAGTTACAACACTAACTAAAAAAATGGCAGAAGATTTAACAGATTACTTAAAAAATGTAGATATAAAAGTAAATTATATGCATTCAGATATTAAAGCTTTAGAAAGAATGGAAATAATAAGAAATTTACGTCTAGGAGAATTTGATGTATTAGTTGGTATAAATTTATTAAGGGAAGGACTTGATATTCCAGAGGTATCTTTAGTTGCAATTTTAGATGCAGATAAAGAAGGATTTTTACGTTCAGAGCGTTCTTTAATTCAAACAATTGGACGTGCTGCAAGAAATACAAATGGTAAAGTTATAATGTATGCAGATGAATTAACAGATTCAATGGAAAAAGCAATTAGTGAAACAAATAGAAGACGTGAAATTCAAATGAAATATAATGAAGAACATGGAATTACGCCACAAACAATAAATAAATCTGTAAGAGACACAATAAAAGCAACTGTTTTAGAAGATGTTTCTGCAGAATATGACATAAAGAAAGATGAAAATATAGATGAAATAATTACTAAATTAACTGACGAAATGCTTAAATGTGCTTCAAAAATGGAATTTGAAAAAGCAGCCGAATTAAGAGATAAAATAAAAGAATTACAAGATTTATTGTAAAATATTGACAATCAAAAATATTAAATATAAAATTATATCAGATGTAATACAAGGAGATATATATTATGTTTGGTGACAAAAGAAAAGAAGAGGGAAAAGATAGTTTAGATTTAATTCCATATGAAAATAAAAAAAGTATTTTTTGGAAATTCGTAAACTTTTTTAGAAGAGATAAAGATGAAGAAAAATTAGATGTAAATTATTCACAAACAGGAAGTACTAGATATTCTGATATCAGACAAGGTGTAGATCAAAAAAGTGGAAAGGAAGTATTTTCAGTTGATGTTAGTACAAATGGAATGGATACATTTTTGTTTAAGTATATTAGAGAAGATAGACTTTTAAAAGATCCAACATCAGGTATGACCAAATTAATCCGTGCAGATTTATCACAAGAAGAAGAATCAGTAGAAGGAGAAACTTATAAAATTTGTTTCGAAATTCCAGTAAATGTTTCTTTAGAAGAATTTGTATATTCTGATGGACCATATATGTTAATTAAATCAGGAAATATAGATATGGATAAATTAAGCCAAGAAGAAGTTACAGCAGTTGGAAACTTAAAATTATCAATAACTCCTGAAATGAAGATGACTTTTACAGCGGTAGAAGCAACTAAAACTGCACAACAAATTGCAAAAGAGAAGTACACACCTGCATTACAAAAAGCTTTAAATATAAAGCCAAAGAAGAAAGAAAAATCAAATGTAAACCAAAAAGCACAAGAAGAACCTAAAGAAAATATTTATGAAGAAAGAGAACGTAGAAAAAAAGACAATAGAGTAGTTGCTAAGGATGATTCAATATATTTAACAGATCCAGAAAATGGTGACATAATTAAATTAGAAGAAGTAACACCAGTAAAAAATGTTTTACATAATGCAAATAATAGTACTAGTACTATATATACTGCTACATATAGAACCAAAAATAAAGTTGGAGATGTTGAGCAATTAGATCATAAAAGAAGAATTGCTTTTGAATTATCAGAACAAGATATGGATGATTTGCTTTATAATAAAAACGAAAATTTAACTACATATTTTAGAAGGATGATGTCATCAAATAATATAGCAAGATATGACGAAGAAAAAGGAATAGCTAAAAATCATGTTGGATATCTAAGGAGAGTAGAAGAAGGAAAATATGAAATCCTTTTAGCTAGTGAAGTTTCAAAGAAATTTTTAGAATCTTTGGAGATGGGAAAAGAAACTGCAAAGAGTGGAATTGGACCATCTACAGATGATGATTCAAGAGAATAAAAGTACCTATTTAGGTACTTTTTTACGTATACAATAAGGTTAAGTTACATATATTCGTGTATCTGCACATGTGGCAAAGCAATTTTTCTTATTGTATAGGAAAAATTTCACTATCAAATCTCACTACCACATGATAAATTTACATAATTTGCAGTAAAATATTGAATGTGTTATAATTAAAATATGGCAAAGCCATTGTGGAAAATTATCGTTTTATCGAAAGTACGCTTAAGTAAACTAGCAGGAAATTGATAATTAAAAAGCGATAATGAGTACCGTGAAAGAGGAATAACTATGCGTATGCTCAGTTTTGAAGAAATCAAAAGGGAAATGCGGAATGAGAATCTGGATGAATTAGAGAAAAATCTGGATTACATCAACAACAAAACAGTCACTTTTGTAGCAAGAAAGATTGAATTCCGAATCAAGTATCAGTATATTGATGCAGAGGCAAAACCTGAAAAAGGATTTAGAGCCAAGGGATTTTTCTTTATTGCTCCAAAAAAGCTGAAAGGAAGTGAAGTGACTTTCCTGAAAAGATACATCTATAGTAAATGGGCTATGGAATTGCATATTTTCAGTGGTGGACGCATTTGCTATCTTAAAAACTCAGAAGCTGGCTGGAGAACACTTCTTTGCGACGACGAAGACTAGATTCTAGTCTTCTTTTCTTTTGTAAAATAGGAAATATTGCTGTTTTTTATACAATAGGAAAGTTGATAAAAGTTTTACCAAACTATTGTTTTATTTATAAAACTATAATATAATGACCAAAGCAATAAATAATGTATAAAAGCATTAAAAAATGCAAATACATAATAAATCAGGGGGCAATTATGAATGATAAAATTATAATTAAGGGAGCAAAAGAACATAATTTAAAAAATATAAACTTAGAAATACCAAGAGATAAATTAGTAGTTGTAACAGGACTTTCTGGTTCTGGTAAATCTTCATTAGCTTTTGATACATTATATGCAGAAGGGCAAAGAAGATATGTAGAAAGTTTATCTTCTTATGCTAGACAATTCTTAGGATTAATGGAAAAGCCAGATGTAGAATCAATCGAAGGACTTTCACCTGCAATATCAATAGATCAAAAAACAACATCTAAAAATCCTAGGTCAACAGTTGGAACTGTTACAGAAATATATGATTATATTCGTCTATTGTATGCAAGAATTGGTGTTCCATATTGTCCAATATGTGGTAAAAAAATAGAAAAGCAATCTATAGATCAAATTGTAGATAATATAATGAAATTAGAAGAAGGAACAAGAATACAAATATTAGCACCAGTAGTAAGAGCTAGAAAAGGAGAATACACTAAATTATTACAAGATTTATTAAAAGAAGGTTTTGTAAGAGCTAAAATAGATGGAGAAGTTGTAGAACTTTCTGATGATATTCAAATAGACAGAAAAAAGAAGCACAATATAGACTTAATAGTAGATAGATTAGTAGTAAAACCAGAAATAAGAAGTAGATTAACAGAATCTGTAGAAATTGCATTAAAGCATGCAAATAATATTGTTACAGTAGATATTCCTGGTAAAGGAGAAACACTATATAGCCAAAATTATGCTTGTCCAGATTGCGAATTTAGTTTTCCAGAACTTACTCCTAGAATGTTTTCATTTAATAATCCGCAAGGTGCTTGCCCAGAATGTACAGGTATTGGGTATTTAATGAAGATGGATGAAGATTTAATTATTCCAGATAAAAATAAAACATTATATGATGGTGTAAAAGCATTTGGGTCTAGCACTATGAAAAAAGGCGAAACTATGGCTAAAATGTATTTTGAAACTATTGGAAAACATTATGGTGTAGATATTAAAGTTCCGATTAAAAAGCTACCAAGAGAGTTCTTAGATAAAATATTATATGGAACAGGTGATGAATGTATAGATTTTGAACACGAATCACCATTTGGAGTAAGAAAATTTAGTGCTCCATTTGAAGGTGTAATTCCAACACTAGAAAGAAGACATAATGAAACAAAATCACAAGGAATGCGTGAATTTTACGAAATGTATATGAGTGAAAGCGAATGTCATGTATGCCATGGAGCAAGACTTAGAAAAGAAATACTTTCTGTAAAAGTTGGAGATAAAAATATTAATGAATTAACAGATATGCCTATTAACAAAATAAGAGATTATTTAAACTCTTTAACATTAACAAATCAAGAAAGATTAATAGGAGAGCAAATTTTTAAAGAAATAGATAAAAGATTAAATTTCTTAATTGATGTAGGATTAGAATATTTAACATTATCAAGATCTGCAGGTACATTATCAGGAGGAGAATCACAACGTATACGTTTAGCAACTCAAATTGGCTCTGGACTAACAGGAGTTTTGTATATACTAGATGAACCAAGTATCGGACTACATCAAAGAGATAATGATAAATTGCTTGCAACTTTGAAAAAATTAAGAGATTTAGGAAATACATTATTAGTAGTAGAACATGATGAAGATACAATGTATGCTGCAGACCAAATTATAGATATAGGACCAGGAGCAGGTGTACATGGTGGAAATGTTATGGCACAAGGAACGGCAGAAGAAATTAAGCAAGTAGAAGATTCTATTACAGGTCAATATTTAAGTGGAAGAAAAAGAATACCAGTTCCAAAGAAAAGAAGAAAAACAGTTAAAGGTAAAGCAATAGAAGTAAAAGGAGCAGTAGAACACAACTTAAAAAATATAAGTGTTAAATTTCCACTTGGAGTGTTTAACTGTGTAACTGGAGTATCTGGATCTGGAAAAAGTACTTTAGTAAATGAAATTTTATATAAAACTATTGCAAAAGAATTAAATGGTGCTAATGAAAAACCAGGAAAATGTAAAGAAGTTTCAGGATTAAATAATATAGATAAAATAATAAATATAGATCAATCTCCAATAGGTAGAACACCTAGATCAAATCCAGCAACGTATACAGGAGTATTTGACACAATAAGAGATATTTTTGCCAATACAAATGAGGCTAAATTACGTGGTTATCAAAAAGGAAGATTTAGCTTTAATGTACAAGGTGGAAGATGCGAAGCTTGTAATGGAGATGGATTAATAAAAATAGAAATGCATTTCTTGCCTGATATTTATGTACCTTGTGAAGTATGTAAAGGAAAAAGATATAATCATGAAACACTAGAAGTAAAATACAAAGGCAAAACAATTGCAGATGTATTAAATATGACTGTAGAAGAAGCATTAGAATTCTTTAGTAATATTCCAAAAATAAAACAAAAGATGCAAACATTATATGATGTAGGTCTTGGATATATTAAATTAGGCCAACCTTCTACAACATTATCTGGTGGTGAAGCACAAAGAGTAAAACTTGCAACAGAACTTTCTAAAAGAGCTACTGGAAAAACTTTATATATATTAGATGAACCTACAACAGGTCTTCATATTGCAGATGTTCATAGATTAGTAGATATATTACAAAGATTAGTTGATACTGGAAATACTATTATAGTTATAGAACATAATTTGGATTTAATTAAAACAGCAGATTATATTATAGACTTAGGACCAGAAGGTGGAGACGGTGGAGGAGAAGTTGTTGCCGTTGGTACTCCAGAACAAATATGCAAAAATGATAGATCTTATACAGGTAAATTTTTAAAGAAATATTTAGAAGAATAATTAATAAGCTACCTAAGAAACACTTGGTTTCGTAGGTAGCTTTTTAGTTGGTTTTAACCAATTATAACCCACCAAAGATAGTGTAAGTTAGCTCTGCTAACTATAGCCCACTCTAAATAAGATTTTAAATAGGGATTTTAGGACCGTCCCCCAATCCCTAATTTCTATTTTTGTTCATTTAAAGTTTCGTTATTAACTGGTTTATGTTTTCCAGCATTATTTGATTTTTTATTTTT
>CALXPV010000037.1 GCA_944390295.1 uncultured Clostridia bacterium
GACATGTTAGTTAACTAAAATGTTAGAGTATTGAAATCATGTCGCTTTTGTTCTATATGAAATTAATATCTTTTAATTTTATTTCTTTTCCATTTAAATAATTTAAAATTCCTGAATCAAAAGTAAAATTAAATTTTATATAATAACTGCATAATAGTTGTGTTTTTTGATTAAATTTTTTATTTATTTGATTATTACCATATTTTCCATCACCTATTATAGGATGACCTATATAAGCTAAATGTGCTCTTATTTGATGAGTTCTACCAGTTTCTAAATTAATATCTAAAATAGAAGTGTTTTCTTTTTTATCAAAATTTAAAACTCTATATGAAGTGATAATCTTTCTATAACCTATTTTTTGCTTATCAGATATATACACCATTGATTTTTTATTATCTTTAAATAAATAGTGAACTAAAGTATCTTTATTTTTTGGCATCATCCCATATACTTTAGTTATATAATGCTTTTCTATTTCGTGATTTTTAAATTTCTCAGTTAAAATATTATTTACTTCATCAGTTTTAGAAAAAATAATTAGTCCAGAAGTATTTCTATCTAATCTATGACATGGCATATAATTTGGGGTGTAATTTTTATTAACATATGTAGTTAAAGAATCTACACCTGTAACTTCTAAATCTTTAGGTTTATTAAATACAATTATATTATCATCTTCATAAATTACTGGAATATCATATTTTTTATAAAGTAAATCATCTACAATATATATTCTAACTACATCGTTTTCATATACAATGCAATCTTTTGATATACGTTTTTCATTTATCAAAATATCCTTTTTCTTTAAAGCTTTAACAAGTGTACCATATTTTAATGCGGGATATGTTTCTAGTAATAATTTACTTAATTTTTTGTTATCATATTTCTTATTTACAATTAACTCTTTCATAATAACATTATTATAAAAGGTTTTAAGTATAATTTCAAGATTAATAAGTATCAAAAAAGGAATAGCATTTATATTTTTGGGGGGCATTTTTTGTTACGAAACCTATGTAAAGTAATAAAATCAAATTTTCTTTTTTCGTTTCAAATGTACCTTCCTATAAAGTTAGAATTATAAGAATGATAATTTTGCTTGAGACTCAAAGGAATTATTGACTTTTAATAAATTAATGATATCATAAAAACAATAATTCAAAAGGAAGGTTTTATTATGGAATTAAAGCAAGTAAAAAGAATTACAATTGTAGGAGGCCCAGGAACGGGAAAGACTACACTTGCCAAAAAGTTAGGCACAATATTTAATTTACCAATTATTCACATAGACGCAATAAATTATAATCCGAATTGGGAAAAAGTAGAAAAAGAAAAAAGAGATAAATTAATATTAGAAAAGATTAAAAATGAGAAATGGATTAGTGATGGTAATTATTCTTCAACATTAAAGGAGCGAATAGAAAAATCTGATTTAATAATTTGGTTGGACTATTCTGGTTTCGATAGTATAAAAGGAGTTTTTAGTAGAAGAATTAAAAATTTCAACAAAGAAAAACAAGAAATTCCTGGGTGCAAAGAAAGAATCAGTTGGGAATTTTTTAAATATGTGGTTACATATAGAAGAAAAGCGAGAAATAAAATTGTAGAAAAAATAAAAAATTCATCAGAGGATAAAGTTTGTATATTTAAGAATAGAAAAGAATTAAATAAATGGCTAGAAAATATAGAAATAACTATAAAAAACTGAAATAATAGAGCTAAAACCTTGACAAAACTTTGGGTAGTATGTTAAAATAATTACCTGTAAGCCGCCTGGGTCGGGTAACTAAATGTTAGCATAGCTAACTACCTTGTATTTATGCTTAGCGAGTATACAAAAATAGGGAGGTGCATTTTAGAATGTACGCAATAATCGAAAGTTGTGGAAAACAATACAAAGTAGCAGAAGGAGATGTAGTATTCTTCGAAAAATTAGATGTTGAAGAAGGAAAAAAAGTTACATTCGATAAAGTAATCCTTGTATCAGAAGAAGGAAAAATCGAAGTAGGAACTCCTAATGTTAAAGGTGTAAAAGTAGAAGGAAAAGTAGTTTGCCATGGTAAAGGAAAGAAAATCCGTGTTTACAAATATAAGGCAAAGAAAAACTACAGAAGAACACAAGGACATAGACAACCATATACAAAGGTTGAAATAACAGCGATTAAAAAAGCAGCTGCAAAAGCTAAAGCAGAAGCTTAAGATATAAAGAGAAAAAATATTCACGAAAGGAGTGAAAAATAGATGGCACATAAAAAAGGTCAAGGTAGTGTTAAGAACGGAAGAGACAGCGAGTCAAAGCGTTTAGGTGTCAAAAAGACAGATGGACAATTCGTTTTAGCTGGAAATATCTTAATTAGACAAAGAGGAACAAAATATCATCCAGGTAAAAATGTAGGAATTGGTAGTGATGATACATTATATGCATTAGTAAATGGTGTTGTAAAATTTGAAAGATTAGGAAAAGATAAAAAACAAGTAAGTGTTTACGAAGAAACAGGAGCTAATGCGTAAAGAGTAAAAGACAAGCTGAAAAGCTTGTCTTTTTTGATGTATCTATAGTATAATATAGCAAACATAAACGTGAATGGAGATGGCGATATGGCAGATAAAAAAAGAACATTAACAGGAGATAGACCTACAGGAAGATTACATATAGGTCATTATTTTGGATCATTACAAAATAGAGTAAAAATGCAAGAAGATGATTCTTTAGAAAGATTTGTAATGATTGCTGATGTGCAAGCATTAACAGATAATTTTAATAATCCACAAAAAGTAAGAGATAATGTATATCAAGTTTTATTAGATTATTTATCAGTAGGAATAGATCCAAATAAAACAACAATATTTTTACAATCAATGGTTCCAGAACTTGCAGAACTTACAGTATATTATTCTAACTTAGTAACAATTGCAAGATTAGAAAGAAATCCAACTGTAAAAACAGAGATAGCACAAAAAAAAGAACTTTTTGGAGAAAGTGTAACATATGGTTTTATTGGATATCCAGTAAGTCAAGCATCAGATATAACTGCTTTTGAAGGTGAGTTAGTTCCTGTTGGAGAAGATCAATTACCATTAATCGAACAATGTAGAGAAATAGTAAGAAAATTTAATAGCATTTATGGTGAAACTTTAAAAGAGCCAAAAGCAGTACTAAGTTCTAATAAAAGAATAAAAGGTTTAGATGGTAATGACAAAATGGGTAAATCTTTAGGAAATGCAATTTATTTGTCAGATTCTGAAGAAGAAATAACTAAAAAAGTAATGGGAGCAGTAACAGATCCAGGAAGAATAAAAAAAGATGATTTAGGAAATCCTGATGTATGTATGGTTGCATATTATCATAATTTATTTACTAAACCAGAAGATGTAAAAAAAGTATGTGAAGAATGTAGAGCAGGAGCAAGAGGTTGTGTTGCATGTAAAAGAGAGCTTGCAAAAAATATTATAGAAGAATTAAGACCAATAAGAGAAAAAAGAAAATACTATGAAGAAAGACCAGAATTATTAGATGAAATATTAAAAGAAGGAACAGAAAAAGCTAGAAAAATCGCAAAAGAAACAATGAGAAAAGTAAAAGAAGCAATGAAACTTAATTATTTTGAATAAAGGAGGTAAGTATGGGATATATAAAAAAATTACCAACAGAACCATCTTTTAAGCAAAAAGGTTTAAATGGTTATAACTATGAATTAGAGACAAAAGAAATAAGTATTACACAAGAAGATTGTTTTAAAGGACATGACAAATATCATAAAAATATATACAGCTCAAAAATATATTATTGTATTGATGGAAAAGGAAAATTTAAAGTAGCTGGAGAAATAATAAATATAGAAAAAGGCGATTTAATAGAAATACCAAAGAATACTGAATTTGTATTTGCAGGAAATATGAAATTATTATTAATTATGACACCAGCTTTTAGACCACAAGATGGTATAGATGGAAAGGAAAACGATTTATATTAGTAAAGGAGAAAGAAATGTATACAGATTATACAAAAATTATTGCCAAATCTGGAGATGGAGGAAATGGAGCAATATCATTTAGAAGAGAAAAATATGTTGCTGCCGGAGGGCCAGATGGTGGAGATGGTGGAAAAGGTGGAGATATTTATTTTATAGTAGATAAAGACTCAAATACCTTAATTAATTTTAGATATAACAAAAAATTTAAAGCTGAAAACGGTAAAAATGGTAGTGGAGCTAGATGCAATGGTAAAAAAGGAGAAGATTTATATATAAAAGTTCCAATAGGTACTGTTGTAAGAGATGCAGAAACTGGTGAAATAGTTGCAGATTTATCAGAAGAAGATGCAAAAGAATTAGTTTTACCAGGAGGAAGAGGTGGAAAAGGTAATACTCATTTTGCCACATCTACACGTCAAGCACCTAGATTTGCACAAACAGGAGAAAAAGGTATAGAAAAAACTTTAATATTAGAATTAAAATCTTTAGCAGATGTTGGATTAGTAGGATTCCCTAATGCAGGTAAATCAACATTTTTATCTGTAGTAACAGATGCTAAGCCTAAAATTGCAGATTATCCATTTACTACATTAAATCCTAATTTAGGTGTTGTAAAAACAGAAACAGGAGATAGTTTTGTAATTGCAGATATACCTGGACTAATTGAAGGAGCAAGTGAAGGGGTAGGACTTGGAATACAATTTTTAAGACATATCGAAAGAACAAGATTAATATTACATCTTATAGATGTATCTGGATTCCAAGGAAGAGATCCAGTAAAAGACTTTTATGATATAAATAATGAGCTTAAAAATTATAGCGAAAAATTAACTAAGAAAAAACAAATTATAGTTGCAACAAAACTAGATGTTGCACAAGATGATTCTTTATATAAAAAATTAGAAGAAGTAGCTAAAAAAGAAAATTTAGAAATATTTAAAATTTCTTCTATCACAAGACAAGGACTAAAAGAATTATTAGTAAGAGTAGAAGAATTATTAAAAGAAATACCAAAAGAGAACTTAATAGAGCCAGGAACAAGAAAAGTATATAAATTAGAAGAAGATAAAGATGAATTCCAAATTGTAAAAGAAGAAGATATGTATGTAGTTATAGGACCTGCAGTAGAAAAATTAATGTCTAGAGTTAATTTAGAAGATACTGAATCAATGTATTATTTCCAAAGAAAACTTGATGAATTAGGAGTAAATGAAGCTTTAAAGAAAGCAGGAGTAAAAGAAGGAGATACTGTAAAAGTTGTAGACTGGGAGCTAGAATGGTATGACTAAAAAAGGAAGACATAGAGTCTTCTTTTTTTTCGATAAAAAACATAATATATAATTGACAAATAAGAACAAATGTTTTATAATAACACTGGTGAAAAAAATGCAAAGAGAAATTTTACATGTGGATGTAAACAATGCATTTTTATCATGGCTTGCAGTATACAAGCTAGAACAAGGAGAAAGTTTAGATATAAGAACAATACCAGCAGTAATTGGTGGGGACGAAAAACAAAGACATGGAATTGTTTTAGCTAAAAGTAATTTAGCCAAACAATTTGGAATAAAAACTGGTGAGCCATTATATAGTGCAAGAAAAAAATGTCCAACAATAAAAATTTATGAAAGTAATTTTAAAGTATATAAAAAATATTCAGATATGCTGTTTGAATTATTACAAGAATACTCTTTTAAAATCGAAAGATTTTCAATAGATGAATGTTTTATAGATATGACAGAATTTTTGAATAACAGAAAATTAATAGATGTAGCATACGAAATAAGTAAAAGAGTTAGGGAAGAACTAAAATTTACAGTAAATATTGGTGTTGCACACAATAAACTATTAGCAAAAATGGCTTCTGACTTTCAAAAGCCTAATAGAGTACACACTCTTTATGAAAAAGAAATTCCGAGGAAAATGTGGAACTTACCAATTTCCGAATTATTTATGGTAGGAAGAAGAACTCTACCAAAACTATATAATATGAATATAAAGACTATAGAAGATTTAGCAAAAACAGATAAAAATTTATTAATTAAAAAATTTGGCAAATTCGGAAAAGTAATGTGGGAATATGCCAATGGAATAGACGATTCAGAAGTAAATTACTTAAAACAAAAACCAAAAGGAGTAGGAAACTCCACAACTGTTTCACAAGATATAACAAATATAGAAAAAATAGAAGAGGTTTTGTTGGCATTAACAGAACATACAACATATAGATTAAGAAAACATAATATGCTAGGAAATGTAGTAAGTGTACAATTAAGAACAAGTGATTTCAAAAATTATTCACATCAAAGAAAATTAAATTTTTCAACAAATTCAACTAAAGAGATATTTAAAACTGCCAAAGAACTTGTAAGACAATTATATAATAATGAACCTATAAGATTAATTGGTATAAGAATAGATAATTTATGTGAAGAAGAAGAAAAGCAAATCTCATTATTTGAAGATCAAAATATAAAAAAACAAGAAAAATTAGATAAAGTAGTAGATAATATAAAAGATAAGTTTGGATATGAGATGATAACTAGAGCAGGAGATATGAAACAAACAAAAAATATAAATAGAAAAGATTAGTCTTGAAAATATATAATATCTATATTAGAATTAATAAAAAACGGAGGAAGAAAAAGTGGTATTAATAGACGGAAAAAATCTTGCAAAAACAATAAGAAGTAATTTAAAAAATGATGTAGAAGAATTAAAAAAAGAAGGGATTAATCCTAAATTTGCTGTTATATTGGTAGGAGATGATCCTGCATCAAAAATTTATGTAAGAAATAAAAATAGAGCATGTGAAGAAATTGGTATAGAATATGAAGAGCATTTATTAAAAGAAGATACAACAATGGAAGAACTTTTAGGTTTAATAGATAAACTTAATGAAGATGAAACAATAAATGGAATATTATTACAAAGTCCATTACCAAAACATTTAGATATAAACGAAGCATTTAAAAGAATTAGTTATAAAAAAGATGTAGATGGATTTAATCCAGTAAATGTAGGAAAATTAGCTTTAGGCCAAGATTGTTTTGTTTCATGTACACCATATGGTGTAATAAAAATGTTAGATGCATATAATATTCCAGTAGAAGGAAAAAAAGCAGTAATAATTGGTAGAAGTAACATTGTAGGAAAACCACTAATTCAATGTTTGCTTTCAAAAAATGCAACTGTAACAGTATGCCATTCAAAAACAAAAGATATAGAAAAAATTACTAGAGAGGCAGATATCGTAGTTACTGCAATGGGAAGACCAAAATTCTTAAAAGCTGATATGGTAAAAGAGGGAGCTACCATAATAGATGTAGGAATAAATAGAATGGATAATGGTAAACTTTGTGGTGATGTTGATTTCGAAAATGTTTCAGAAAAAGCAGGGTATATAACACCAGTTCCAGGAGGAGTTGGGCCAATGACAATAGCTATGCTTATGGAAAATATAGTTAAAGCGGCAAGAACACAAAATAAAAAATAAAATAATACTAAAAGGGGGAATCTAATTCCCTCTTTTTTTGTATACTAGGAAATTTCTCCTAGTAGGAGAAATTTCTGTAGTAGACAATTATGGCGAGTGCTAGATTTTCTAGCATTTACTAATGCGTAGAAAATCTTATATTCGCTTTTTTGTATACTAGGAAAATTTGCTTTTAGGAGGAATATGGAAGAGAAAATAAAACCTTGGATTAATTTATATTTAGATGATAAACATAATTTAAAAACAAAACTAGAATATATACAAAAAGAGAAAAATATAAATAGAGTATGTAAAAAATTGCATGTAAAAGAGAATTCAAGAATAAATCAATATATTGAATATATGAAAGAAAATAATATATATTGTATACCTATAACCAGTAAGGAATATCCAGAAAAATTAAAAATGTTAAAATATCCACCAATTATGTTATATGCTAAAGGTAATATTAATATATTATTAGAAAATAGAATGATAGGTGTAATAGGATCAAGAGAATGCACTAATTATGGAAAAGAGATAGCTATCAAAATAGGCAAGTTTCTAGCTAAAAATAATATACATGTGGTTAGTGGATTAGCTATAGGAATAGATTCATATTCACATATTGGTTGTATAAAAGAAAATTCAATTAATAAAAATTCGGGAAAAACTATAGCTGTAATAGGAAATGGCTTAGATAATATATATCCATATCAAAACCAAAATATTGCAGAAGAAATAATAAAAAACAATGGTTGTATTATTTCTGAATATATTGTTGGAACAAAACCACTAAAAGAAAACTTTCCGGCAAGAAATAGAATAATAAGTGCTTTAAGTAATAAATTAATAGTAGTAGAAGCCAAAAGTCAAAAAAGTGGAACTATGATAACTGTAGATTTTTCATTAAATTTAGGAAAAGATGTTTTAGTAGTTCCAGGAAATATAAATAGTAAGTATTCTAGTGGAACAAATATGCTTATAAAAGAAGGTGCGAAAATTGTAACAAGCTTGGAAGATATATTAGAAGATGATTATTAAAAATTCCTTAAAAAACTTTATCTTTTAGAATTTTTATAATATAATATATGTGGTTTAAGTTTACACTTAAGGAGGTAAAAAATGGGGAAAAAAGATGTAAAAGAAAAAAGTAGTAAAAAAATAGTAAAAGATGATACCCATTCAAAAAATAAAGGCAAGAAGAAAAATCCTAGAAATAGAAAAATATTAAAAATAATATTAGTAACAATAATAGTAATAATAATAATAATGGCAGGAATATTTGCAGGAATATTTTTTGGATTATTTGGTGATGACTTTAAAATAACAAAAGAAGACCTAATTATAACAGATATGAATGCTGTTGTAAAAGATAAAAATGGTGATGTAATTGCAAATTTAGCAGGAGATGAAAATAGAAAAATTATTTCTTTAGCTGAAATGCCAGAATATTTACCAAAAGCTTTTGTATCAATAGAAGACGAAAGATTTTATAATCACCATGGTGTAGATATAAAAAGAACATTGGGAGCAACATTTCAATATATAATAAATGGTGGTTCATCATCATATGGTGGTAGTACAATAACACAACAATTAGTAAAGAACTTAACTAAGGAAACAGATGACAGTGGTGTTGCTGGTATGGTAAGAAAAATAAAAGAAATGTCAAAAGCATACCAAGTAGAAAAATTAATATCTAAAGATCAAATATTAGAATTATATTTAAATATAATTTTCTTAGGTGATCAAGCATATGGTGTAGAAGTAGCATCACAATATTATTTTAATAAATCAGCAAAAGAGTTAGACTTAGCAGAATGTGCGTTTTTAGCAGGAATAAACCATTCTCCAAATGCATACAAACCATTTAGAGAAGATGATCCTGAAATGGAAGAAAAGATAAAAAACAGAACAAAAACTGTTTTAGGAAAAATGCAAGAACTAGGGGTAATAAATAGCCAAGAAGAATATGATGCGGCAGTGGAAGAAGTTAATAATGGACTAAAATTCAAAAAAGGCTCAATAATTACAAATGCAACAAATTATTCTTATCATACAGCTGCAGCATTAAACCAAGTAAAGAAAGAATTGATGGAAAAAAATAATTGGAGTGAAGAGTATGCCAATTTACAAATAAGAAGTAAAGGTTATGTAATTTATTCTACAGAAGATCCAGATATTCAATCTGCTATGGAAGAAGAATATAAAAAAGATAAATATCAAAGAACAGCAAGACATAATGGAGAAAAAGTAGAATCACAATCAGCAATGGTTGTTATAGATCACAAAACAGGTCAAGTTGTTGGTACAGTTGGAGGATTAGGTTCAGAAGTTAATGCAGCAGGATTTAATAGAGCAACACAAGCATATAGACAACCAGGATCTACAATAAAACCAATTGCAGTAATTGCACCAGGACTAGAAGAAGGAACATTAACAGCCGGAACAGTTTATGCAGATGTTAAAACTACATTCCCAGGAGGATATACACCTAAAAACGAAACAAGATATCGTAATGTAAATATGACAATGAGAAAAGCTATAGAAATTTCTCAAAATATTCCTCATGTAAAAGCAATGTCTGATTTAGGTCCATCTAAATCTATAGAATATTTAAGAGAAATGGGAGTAAGCAAGTTAGTTACATCAAGTGAAAATAAAAAAGTAAATGATGAAAACTTAAGTTTAGCATTAGGTGGTGTAACTAAAGGTATTTCTCCATTAGAGATGGCAGCAGCATATGCTACAATAGCAAATGAGGGAGAATATATAGAACCTACTTTTTATACTAAAGTAGAAGATATGAATGGAAATGTAATTCTAGAAGCAGATCAAGAAAGACGTCAAGTAATTTCAAAAGAAAATGCTTATGTTACAACATCAATATTAACTCAACCAGTAGTAGGTTCTGAAGGTACAGCTTCATATTGTAAAATATCAGGAATAGATGTGGCAGCAAAAACAGGTACTACAAATGATTCTACAGATAGATGGTTATGTGGATTTACTCCATATTATACTGCAGCTACATGGTATGGATATGATGAAAATGATATTACAGTTACAGGATTTAGTAGAAACCCAGCTGGTAACTTATGGTCAATAATTATGAAAGATATCCACTCAGATTTGGATAATGCGAAATTTGAAGAACCTAGTGGCATTGTCAGAGAAAAAATTTGTAGAGATACAGGATTACTTGCAACAAGTGGATGTTCAGATACATATACAGAAATTTTTGTGAAAGGAACTGGACCATCTAAAAAATGTGGTGGAGGAAAAACAGTAGAAATATGTTCTGAATCTGGAAAATTAGCAACAGAATATTGTCCAAAAACTAAGAAAAGAACTTATTCTATAAAACCAGAAACAGAAGAAAATGGAAATTGGGATTCTCAATATGGAAACCTATATAGTGATCCACCATCAAAAGAATGTGATATACATACAGAAGAAACCGTACAAAATAATACGACATCTAATGAAGTTAGTAACAACACTTCAAATTCTTCAGGAAATACAAATACATCAGGAAACACAAATACATCTGGTAGTACAGTAGTAGACAAACCAGATGATGAAGAGGATGAGGATACTACTGATGATGGAAGGACTAGAAGAGTAATAAAAAATAATACCTAAACAAAAGAAAACATCCTAAAAGGATTACCTTTTAAGATGTTTTCTTAAAATAAAAGGAGGCTAATATGAAAATATACTTTTACAATACAATGACACATAAAAAAGAAGAATTTATTCCTATAGATGATAAAGAGGTAAGAATTTATTCATGTGGGCCAACAGTATATAAAGATGCTACTATAGGCAATATGAGAACAAATATATTTCAAGATAATTTAAGAAGAACTTTAGAATACAATGGCTTTAAAGTAAAGCAAGCTATGAATATTACAGATGTAGGACATTTGGTATCTGATGGAGACGAAGGCGAAGACAAAATGATAAAATCTGCAAGACAAGAAGGAAAAACTCCATTAGAAATAGCTGAATATTATACAAAATTATTTTTTAGAGATTTAGAAAGATTGAATATAGAAATACCAGAAATAATTTGTAAAGCTACTGATAATATTCAAGATATGCTAAAAGTTGTAGAAGAACTAGTAAAAAAAGGATATGCTTATGAAACTTCAACAGCTATCTACTTTGATGTTTCTAAATTAGATAAATATCCAGTACTTTCAAATTTAGATGTAGAAAATCAAAAGGCTGGAGCAAGGGTTGAAGTAGATAAAGAAAAAAGAAATCCACATGATTTTGCAGTTTGGATAAAAGCTCCAGAAAATCATTTGATGAAATGGGATAGTCCTTGGGGACCAAGTTATCCAGGATGGCATATAGAATGTTCTGTAATGAGTCAAAAATACTTAGGAGAAGTATTTGACATTCATACAGGAGGAATAGATTTAATACCTACACACCATGAAAATGAAATTGCACAAAGTAAGGGAATGTGTGGAAAGGTGCCAGCTAATTATTGGATGCATGGAGAATTTTTATTAATAAATGGTGGAAAAATGTCAAAAAGTTTAGGAAATGTATACTTATTACAAGACATTGTAGATAGAGGATATGATCCACTAGTATATAAATTATTCTGCTATTCAATTCAATATAGAAAAAAATTGAATTTCACTTGGGAAGGTATGGATTCAGCAAAAGTTTCATTAGATAGATTAAGAGATGCATACCAAAAACATTTAGAAGGAAACGAAGAAATTGAAGATGCAGAAATAGAAAAATATAGAAATAGTTTTACAGAAGCTATTAATGATGATTTAAATATGCCTGTTGCAATGAGTGTAGTATGGGAAGTAGCTAAAGTAGCTAAGAAATCTAAAAAATTAGCAGATTTATTAAAAGAATTTGATAAAGTGTTAGGAATAAATATAGATTATATACAAAAAGAAGAAGTACCAGAAGAAATAAAAGAACTATTAGAAATAAGACAAAAAGCAAGAGAAAATAAAGATTGGGCAGAATCAGATAAAATTAGAGATTTAATAAAAGAAAAAGGATATATTGTAAAAGATTCAAAAGAAGGACAAACAATAGAAAAAATCTAGAAAAAAAGCTTGCAAACGGGTATAATACTGTGTTATAATAATAACGCTTTTAAAAAACACATAGAGCTAATCTTTGGAAAGTGCTTTATTTACTAAAGTCTCCAAAGATGATGAAACTTTATGGAAGAATAAAACTAAGAGGAGGAATTTAAAATGGCAGTAGTTGCAATGAAACAATTACTAGAAGCAGGTGTTCATTTCGGACATCAAACAAGAAGATGGGATCCAAGAATGGCTGAATATATATTCCAAGCTAGAAATGGTATTCACATCATCGATTTACAAAAAACATCAAAAAAATTAGACGAAGCATATAGCTTTGTAAAAGAACAAGCAGAAGAAGGAAAAACAGTTCTATTTGTAGGAACAAAAAAACAAGCACAAGAATGTGTTAAAGAAGCTGCTGAAAAAAGTGGAATGTACTATGTAGATCAAAGATGGTTAGGAGGAATGTTAACAAACTTCAAAACTATCAGAACAAGAGTACAAAGATTAAAAGAATTAGAAACAATGGAACAAGATGGAACATTTGATGTTCTACCTAAAAAAGAAGTTATCGGACTTAAAAAAGAAATGGAAAAATTAGAGAAGAACTTAGGTGGAATAAAAGATATGGAAGAAATTCCAGGAGTTTTATTTGTAGTAGACCCTAAAAAAGAAAGAACAGCTATTTTAGAAGCTAGAAAATTAAACATACCAGTTGTTGGTTTAGTAGATACTAACTGCAATCCAGAAGATGTTGATTATGCAATTCCTGGAAACGACGATGCTATAAGAGCTGTAAAATTAATAGCAGATGTAATGGCAAATGCTATTATCGAAGGAAGACAAGGAGAAACATTTGAAACAACAGAAGAACAACAAGAAGCTCAATCAAACGAAGAAAAAAGCATCGAAGAAGTAGTTGCAGAAGAAGCTGAAAAAGTAGAAGAATAAAATTAGGAAGGTGAGAAAAAATAAAATGTTAATTAAACTAAAGAGATTGATATTTTAATTTCTCGCCTTTTTGTATAAATACAAATAATAAAAGGAGGAATAATAATGATAACAGCCGCTCAAGTTAAAGACTTAAGAGAAAAAACAGGTGCAGGTATGATGGACTGCAAAAAAGCATTAACAGAAACTAATGGAGATATGGAAAAAGCTATAGAATATTTACGTGAAAAAGGTATTGCAAAAGCAGGTAAAAAATCTGGAAGAATTGCAGCAGAAGGAATTGTAGAATGTTATATTTCAGAAGATGGAAAAACAGGAGCAATAGTAGAAGTAAATGCTGAAACAGATTTTGTTGCTAAAAACCAAGAATTTAAAGATTTCGTTATGAATGTAGCAAAACAAGTAGTAGAAAAAAATCCAGCAGATGTTGAAGCTTTATTAGCACAAGAATCAATTTCTGAAGCAGGAAAAACAGTACAAGAAGTATTAACAAACAAAATAGCTACAATTGGTGAAAACATGAATATTCGTAGATTCGAAAGATTTGAATCAGAAGGTTTAGTTGCAAAATATATACATGGAGATGGAAAAATTGCTGTTTTAATAGAAGTAACAAAAAATAATCCAGAACTTGCAAAAGATGTATGTATGCAAATAGCAGCAGCAAAACCAGAATATGTTAGAGATTCAGAAGTACCACAAGAAAGAGTTGCTAAAGAAATGGAAATCTTAAAAGTTCAAGCTATGAACGAAGGAAAACCAGAAGCAATAGCTGAAAAAATGGTACAAGGAAGATTAAAGAAATTCTATGCAGAAATTTGTTTAGTAGATCAAGAATTTGTTAAAGATCCAAGCAAGAAAATTTCTGATATATTAAAAGAAAATGATATGGATGTTGTAAGATTTGTAAGATTTGAAAAAGGTGAAGGAATCGAAAAGAAAGAAGAAAACTTCGCAGAAGAAGTTGCAAAACAATTACAATAATAATAGAACAAAT
>CALXPV010000038.1 GCA_944390295.1 uncultured Clostridia bacterium
GTTGTAACTGTAACAAATACTTCTTTTCCATTCTTTTTTATTCCTTCATATCCCATTTTTATTTTTTCTATAGATTTCTCGTTACTATGGCATTCAAATAAACTTTTACCTATTAAATCTTTGTAAACTCTTTCTTCATAGTAATGATATTCAGCATTTCGGTTCATATATCTTATAATATAATCATTGTCAACAAATACAATAGGATAAGGATAACTATTTAAGATTCCATTCAACATCTCTATTTCTTCCATATTATCAAGTCTCCTATTATTTTTATTCTTCAAAATCTGTTTTTATAATATATTTCAAATCCTCTATCGCTTTATCTATATTCATCATTCCATTTCCAATTGGATAATACACAGGATATACCTCATAACTTTTACCTGAAATATCTTTAGAAAAACTTTGTTTTCTACACTGTGATACTGATATATTTTTATTTAGCACGATAGAGCTAACTTGATTTCCAAGAGTTATAATTATCTTTGGATTAATTATCTCAATTTCTTTAAATAACAAATTCAAATATTCGCTAAAAACTGAATCTGGCAATACTCTTGCATCAACTTGAGTACATTTTCCAAGATTAGTTATGAAATATTTATGTTGTTCTACATCATTATATACTAAATCAGCAAATTTCTCGTCCCACTCTTGTGGTTTTTTTCTTTGAATTTCATCATATATTTCTTTATTAAGTAAGCCAATTCTATAAAATAATTTCCATATATTTTTTGTTCCAATCCATGGTGATCTTCTACCTTTCCAATTAGGATCTGATGCAACATTTCTTCCAGTTGGATTCATAAACACAAAACAAATATCTGGATTTTTTGTACATCCACCATTATATATAGATTTTAATTCTTTCGCACCATATTCTTGTTGTAATCTATCATATTCTGCATTTAAATCACTTAAATTCATTTTTATCCACCTTTTTATCTGCTTATCATAAAATTATTTCTTTACTTTATATTTTAACTGAACATAAGAATCATTTAGTTGTTTACACTCGATAAGTTCAAGCGCTTTTAATTTATCTAATTCTTTAGGGCTACTAATAGCTTCTCCATCTATTAAAGTTGACACATCTTTGCCTCCTACTAGTAAAGGAGCAATTACTATGTTTATATAGTCTAATAAATTATTTCTTAAAAATAGTTCATTAAGATTTCCACCAGATTGTATAGTTAATCTCTCAGCCTTATATTTATTGGATAAATCCTCTAATAACCTATTTAAATCTAATTCCTCATAATATAAAATATCTAAATTTGCATATTTATTTTTCAAAGAATAAGCAATATGATTTTTATTGGTAGTAACTAATATTAACTTTTCTACCCAATTACATATATAATCTATCCCTTTTTCATTCAAGTGTGGTTTATTATCTATAATAACAAAATTCACATCTACTTTACTATGATATGTTTTTTTATCATTCACACCAATTTTCGCCATTACTCTACCAGTATTTAATGAAAAATTATCAGTAGTAGCTTCTATCTCATAATATTGATGTAATCCTTCTTTAACTCCATTAATTTTACACCAATCTTTGTCGGCATCTAATTCATCTGTATTACCACTACTAATTTTACCATCAAGCGATTCTAGCATAAATAAAGTTGTTATTGGTCTTTTTTTCAATAAAATCACCTTACTTCCATTTGCAACTTAATTTTTCACAAAAGCATCATATTATACATCATAAAAATATGTAGTTTCTAAATCTGCTTCATGTACTAATAATGCCAATGGGTATTTTTTATACGCTTGTCCTAAAGTATTATAAAGTTCTTTTGGTTCTGTAAAACCCATATGCCATCTTATACAATATTTTTCTTCAACTGTTAATTTTATATATTCAGAAATCATCATTACAGATTTTTCTCCATGTCCATATGGAATAGTATCTTCAATAGTGTAATATGGAACTTTTTCCCATACTCCTAAACTATTTTTTGCATTTCTATAATCTACTTTATAAAAATTAGCCTTACAAATATCATGTAATAATGCAATTATTATTAAACTGTCTTGTGAAACATTTATTTCTATAGGACAATTTTTTACTTTTTCACATAATAATTTATACACATTTAAGCTATGTTCCAATAATCCACCTTCATAGCTACCATGAAATCTTGTACTTGCTGGAGCCTTAAAAAAATCTGATTTTTCTATAAAATTTATTAATTCATCCATTCCTTCTCTATCAACGCTTCTTAATAAAGCTAAAAATTCTTCTTTCATGTGTTACCTCCTATTCTACTTTAGCGTATTCTATCAAATTAATTTATTAGATGCAAGAAGAACGCCCTAGTATGGCGTCCCTCTTCTAAGATAAACAAAAACATTTTCTAAAACAATTTTCTGCAGTTGCCATGGTATTTCGTGCTTTTTAGAAATTGATACTGAATTATAGCCAGATAGCAAAAAGCCATTATCACTAATAACTAAAGGATCTCTTATTCTTTTGTATTTCTGATAAAATTCATCCTGCCTTTTAAATTGTTTTCCAAGTTTTATATCTGGTGATATTGTACCATATAAATCACCAGTTACATCCTTAGAAATCCATTCCTCCGGCAAATATGGAATAATTCCTCTTCTTTTTTTTGCAAGTTCATTCCGCATTTGAACACGCCTCATCGCAATTTTTTTATTTAATTTGATTCTATCTTCTTGGCTTGAACATTCTTCTAACTGCTCTTGCAAAGATAAAATCTCTATAAATTGTTCTGAGGTTAAATCTCCCTTTAGTTTGTCATTACAACTATGACATGCTGGTCGTAAATTATTTACGATTGTTGGACCACCAATACTTGCTGGAATTAAATGATCCAAAGTAACTTTTGCTCTTTGGTCATTTGGTTCCCCAGGTCCTCTTCTACACAATTTACCACAATACCAACATTTATCAGTTCCATAAATATAATACGCAATTTCTGTCATTAAATTGTAAAAACAATTTAACCGATAAATGTACAAAATACCATTTTTCACCTCTCCCATAGTGCCAAATGTAACATCCTCTTTTGGAAGCTCTAAATTCATAAAAGCAACTCCTTTCGATATTTTTCTACATAATATCATATAGGAAACATTTTTTCCAAGTATTTTTTATTATTCTTCCTCTAATAATTGTTTAAATTTTTGAGCTCTCTGTTTTAATCTTTCTTCATTAGTAAGATATTTTGTATATCCTTTATCAACTAAATAATTAAAAGCTTTTCTTACCTCTTCTGGTATAACCTGTGGAATTTGCATATCATATTTCGAAAACTCTTCTAATATTTTTATTTCTCCTACAATTTCACAAATTATATCTGATAAACTATTTAATTTTATATCATTATAATATTCCTCAAAATGATCTATAGAAAAATCTGGAGATGTTATATACATTTTTTTATCTGTATAAAATTTTCCAGAAATTGCATAACTTCTTCTTTCTGCATATGGTTTTTGAACTACTACCATAGATTTAGGATTTAAATTATTATCTCTCATTAATCTTCTAACATAAATATAATTTTCCCATGTTGTAGTTGCTTTTTTCTCTAAATATATTTTATCTTCTGGAACACCGTTTTTTACTGCGACGTCTCTAAAGTTTTCTGCTTCTGTTTGATTAATTATCCCTTCTGTTCCTTTTCCACAATTACCTGTATAGATGATATATTTACCATATCCTTTTTTATATAATTCTGCACATTTTTCTGCCACTTTATAATCTATACTACCAAGACCTAAAATCGCATCTGCTTTTTCTATTTCTTTATTTATAAATAGATATTTTAATAAAACCTCTACTTGTTTTCTTACTTCTAATTCCATAGTTACTCTCCTATATTTCGAATTCTTTTAATTCGCCATTTTTTATTCCACGAGTTTCAAAATTACCATCTTCTGGCATACCTTCTAATATACAGCTTAGCACACTTATTACTCCATTATGTGCTACTACCAAAACTTTTTTATCAGAATATTTTTCTTTTATATCTTGTATAAATTCTTTTAATCTTGTTTCATAATTTTCTAAAGATTCTCCATCAATACTTTCAAAATCAAAGTTCAAATTACAATATTCTTTTTTAAAAAGCTGTCCTTCCAATTTTCCATAATTTCTTTCTTTAATTCTATCATCTAATATTAACGGAACATTTTTCTTTTCATTTATAATCTCTGCTGTATGTTTTGCTCGTTTAAGTGGAGAACTAATTATTATATCAAAATCTTCATTTACAAGTTTATCTCTTGTTTCCTCTGCTTGTTCAATTCCATTGCTATTTAAATCATAATCTGAAATTCCTTGCATTTTTCTTATCGGACTATTTAAATCTGTTTGTCCATGTCTTACAAATTTAACCTTCATTTTTATTTCCTTTCATATGCTCTTTTACTATATCCCTATAAGGCTTTTCCTTTTCTTTTAATTTACTACAACTCATTCTTTCCACAAAATTATCTAGTTCATCATGTAATTTTTTTTGCTCCTCTTCTGTATCTACTAATATTTCTAACTCTATAAAATTACCAACTCCATCTATTTTATCTATCATAACATTATATTCTACATTATTTATTTCTTTAGAATATGTTTTTCTATGTTTTTTAAAAGAAACATATTCTAGATATCCTAATTCTGTTAATACATATTTGATATCTGAATAATCTTTTGCATCAATTTTTATATTTACTTCTTTCTTACCATATTTTTCTGTTAAGTCATCACTTTTAGGCTTATATGTAAGTTCTAAATAATCTTCATTTATTTTTCTTGTTCTTAAACAAATTCTATTGTTTACAAATATTAAATCTTTATCTGTATAATATGTATCTTCTTCTGTAACTTCACTTATTAATTTAAAATCTTCTTGTTTTATTTTTTCTAATATTTCACTATAATCATCATTTAAATGATAACTTGCTTCTAATTCTATTCTATTTGACATATCATATACCTCATTTATAAATTTTCTTCATCAATAAGAGGAATAATATTTATTCCCGGCTCTTCGTATGGGTGTACTTCTCTTAATCTTTTTAATACTTGTTTTAATATTTTTATATCACAAACTGTTTCTATTCTTACTTCTTCTACAACTTCTAACTTATCTTTTTGACCTATATATGGATTAGCTCCATCTACAGGTATAAATGTACCTTTAGTAATTGAATTTGATGTACAATGTGTATAATCTCCAATTACACCTGCCCCTGCTTCACACATTGCGTGTCTTACTTCTTCTGCATTTTTTGTTGGAACAGTTACAGTAATTAATACTTTATTAACTTCTATATTCATATTAATTTCCTCTTTCACTTTTATATTTTTCTATTTCATTGTAAATTTCATCCCAATTATTTACTCTTGTAATTCCTGTGGAATCAATACTAGCATTCATCTTAGTCGTCATTAAAATCGATTTAATACCATTATCTGTTAGTTGTCTACATGTATCAAAACTATCTTCAATACATAAATCTATTTCATTTTCTTTAAAAAATGTTAATTTATCACTAATATGTAAATATAATTTATCATATGGTATATTAAATTTTTCTAAGCTTCTTTTAGTTATCCCTTCTGTGTCGCAGTCTTTTATATTCATCAATCTTGCCGTAATGAAATATATTTCGTCTCCCTCTGATTTTAGCTTTTGTATAGTTTTATCTGCACCAGGAAGCATTGTACATTCTTCTAAAACATTTTTATAGTATTTATCAAAGAATGCAAATTTTGTTTTATCATCCCAGCCATATAAAACTCTTAAATAATATCTATCTTTTATTAATCCGAAACTATCTCTGTTAGTTGGTATTCCTGAAATTTCTTCTTCATATTTATCAGCATATTTAAGCATTGATTTTACTGTTAAAAAAGTGGTATCGTCTATATCTATTCCTATTCTCATTTTTTTCTCCCTTATTTCATATAATCTATAATTTTAAATAAAACTTCATCTTCTGTATCTTCTACTGAACCAAAATAATTTAGAGGATTTCTGTCTTCCCATTCAATATCAAATAAATTTACTTTTTTATCATATCTTGGAAATGCATGATAATGAACAAATAAATCATGCATCATCATAGCTATATAATTAAACTTTATAGCTCCAAATTTTTCTATACATGTATTTTCATACCATTTTGTAACTTCTACAAACTCAGCAGATTCTTCTTTCGTTATGTCACTCATATTAGGAGTTTCTCTTTTAAGTGCAATAATCGTATCTCCTAATGTTACTTGTTTCTTTCTAATACAAACAATCCAATATTTAAATTCTTTTATACATAATTCATCTGGTCTAAATCTTTTCATAAATTCTAAATTTTCCATACGAATTCCTCCAAATTTTATTTGCTTTATATTATCATACTTTTAATGCATTTTCCAGAAAAAAAGACTCATTACTCCATCTTATTAAGACAAAGAAATTAGTCCTTTTTATTTAACAATATTTTGCAAATTATTATTTAATATTCCAATAGTATTGTTACACCATAATTCTACTAATCTATCAATTGATTCTTTTGTATAAAAAGAATATGGAGCTGTTGCCATAACATTTCCTTTAAAATCATTTAAAGTTTTATCATCATATATTTCGAATGCATATCCTACCTCATTTTTTTCTGCTTTTTCAAGTAATAAACTATGATTATAAATTTCTACTGGATTAATAATAATATTTATTAAATTATTTTCATTCATCATTTCTATTCTTCCGTCAGTAATTAATTTTCTTGTTTCATCATTAGTTGCAAATGTTGGAATAATATAGTCCGCTTTCTTAAAGATTTCATCAACTTCTACTCTTTGATAACTATTTTCTTTTTTATTTTTACTCCAATATATAACTTTCATTCCTAAATTACTGCAAAGCTCTGCAATCCTTGTTCCAATAGTCCCTAAACCAATAATACCTACTGTTTTACCTCTTATTTCTGTATTTAACATTTCATGATTATATTCCATTTTATAATTTGTTTTAATTTGAATTGGCAATTTTTTTGCCAAACACATCATTAAGAATATAGCATATTCAGCAACAGAATCAGTTGAATATTTTGGTGTATGTGTAACTATTATTCCATTATTATTACAATATTCTCCATCAATCCAATCAAATGCAGTAGTATTTATACAAATAGCTTTTAAATTTTTTATTTTGCTTATGTGATCTTTTCTTAAATTCCAATGATACCACTCCGGATCTGCCATTAAGATTTTCTCTTCATCATCTTTTAAATATTCTGCAGAATCTAAATCAAAATAACTTTCTAAAAAAATTAATTTAGCATATTTACTTAAATTTTCAATTTGCTTTTCTGTAAAAAAACTTCTTTCATATGTAATATAAATATTCATAAAAACCTCCTCTTTAAACTATCATTCCACCTGAGCAATGAAGTTCATAAATTAAGTTATTATCTTTATATATTTGTTCTATTCCATCGAATTTTTCTATTGTTCCTGTTGTTTTGAATGTATATGTGTATCCATTATTTTCAAATTTAGCAATTCCTCTTACTGGAATAATATTTTCATCTTCTCCTACTTTCATTAAAGCAGGTCTTAAAGCCTTGTCCATTGCCTCTTCTCCAAGAGTATCATCTAATGTAACTCCATAATAGTTCATTCCCCATACAGGTTTATTATCATCACAGTAAACAACTTCTTCTCCTATAAATTTAGTTCCACCAAAATATGTATCATGATAAATATATTTTTTATTATCTATAATTTCTTCATAGTGATAATCTGATGAACCTACTCGACTTGATTCCACTTTTTTTATATTACTATTAGCATAAGTTGATTTTTTGGCTTTTATTAAAAAATTAATAAATGTATTTTTAAAATATGTTTCTAAATAAAATTTATTATCTTTTAATATTTTTGTAATAGATTCAAATTTATATTCTGCAAATTTTGAACACAAGTTTAATATTTCTTCTTCATTTTCGTCATCTAAAACATATCTTTTTATTTCACCATTTTCAAATTTAAAAATAAATACCTTTTCCTTACCTAAATACTCATTCCAAAATCCATTTTTTAAGTTTTTACAAATAAATTCTTCAAATATTTTTATTTTATCATCAGGAAACGAAATACCATAATTTTCTCCATATATTTTTATATTAAATCCATTTTTTCTTAAGTCATCAATATCAGTTATTCCCATAACATAACTATAATTCATAATTTATCTCCTTATTTAGATTCTCTTGTAAATCTCCATTGCTTAAAAAAAGTACATTTTCCTTCATCGTCTATAGAAACTTGAAAAATCCCGTCAATTTTTTGTTTTATTTCTGATTTAGTCATTGTTCTGGTCATTTGCCAATTTACTATACATGTATTTTCATTATAAGAAAAAATTTCAAATTCATAACTTATATCTTTTTGATTATCTGCAACAATATTCCATAAATTTGTTACTTCTTCAAAATTCTGGCATGGTTTGTCTATTGGATTTTCGTAATATTCTACATTTTTATCTAATGTTTCTAATGTTCTTTTCCAATCTAATTCTTTCCATGATTCCATAAATTCTTTTGTCCACTTTTCATATTTTTCTTTTAACATATTATTCCTCCTTATATATTTTTTTCTATTATTTCTCCTAACTCTTCATATTTATCTGTAAAAGAATGGTCAGCTCCTTTGATAATTTGAATATTGCATTCTTTTATATTGTTTTTTAAATATCCTTTTACAATTTCTATATCTTGTGTTAATACACATTCATCCATATCTCCAAATACGACTAAAACTGGAATGTTGATGTTATTTAATTCTTTACTTTTACTATTTACGCCTTCTCGATATCTTATAAAATCTGTTTCAGTATTTGGTAAAAAATCATAATAGTATGTTTCTGCTGAAATTTTTCCATTTCCATTTAAAGAAAAGTCAAGCATTTGAGTAGTTTTTCCTTCTTTAACCAATCTAGCTGATTCAATTTTCAAATTATTATATTCGTCTTCTGATAAATATTTCTTACATTCCTCTTGTATATCACATGGACCTAGTAATACTAGTTTTTTTATAGATTTATCTTGTTTTTTATTATAGTAATAAATTACTTTTTTACATCCATAGCTATGTCCTTGTAGAATAATTTCATTATATCCTTTTTCTTTTGCAAAATTAATTGCGCCTTCTATATCTAATAAGCAATCCTTAAATCTTTCGTGGCAACCACCTATTACCTTAAAATCATTTCCTTGCAATAATTCTGCAACAAAATTAGTTCCTCTATTATTAAAAGTTAATAAACTAATTCCTTTATTTGTATATGTTTTAGCTAAAATGTCTATAAAACGGTTCTCATAGAAACTTCCGCATAGTCCATGAACTTCAATAACTATAACATTAGTTTTTTCTTCTGGTTCGTATAAAATTCCTGGCATTTCTATTCCATCAATAGAATTCATTCTAATTAATTTTTGCTCCATTAATACCAACCTCCAGCTACTTTTATTACTGTAGAATTTATAAAACTAGCATCATCACTCGCCAAAAATGTAGCTACTTTTGCAATTTCTTCAGGTCTTCCAAATCTTCTTACTAAAATTTTTTCTATTTCTTCTTTTACATAATCTTCAGAAAGATCTTTATTCATTTCTGTATCGACCCAACCAGGTGCAATACAGTTTACTCTTACATAAGGAGAAAATTCAACAGCAGAATCAAATGTTAAACTAATAAGTCCTGATTTAGAAGCATCATAATCTACACTTGAAGGATGATATGTATTTATACCATTAATACTAGAAATATTAATTATTGCACCACTTTTATTTTTTACCATTTCTTTTCCAATTAATTTTGTCAAAATAAATGGAGCTATTAAATTTATATTTAAAGTCTGTTTCCAATCTTCTATTGTTTTTTCTTCAAATTCTTTATCTATGATGATTCCAGCATTATTTACTAAAACATCAATTTTACCAAATTTATTTAAAGCAATATCTACCATATTTTTAATTGCTTTTTCATCTGCTAAATCTGCTTGAACTGTTAAAACATTAATATTATATTTTTCTTCTAGCTCGTTTTTTAATTTTTCTGCTTTTTCTTTACTATTAACATAGTTAATTATTAAATTATAACCTTTTTTCGCAAATTCACGTGATATTGCTTCTCCAATTCCTCTAGTTCCACCAGTTATTAACACATTTTTATTCATATTGGACCTCCAACAATTAATTACTTGTTAATCTTGAATTTTCTTGTATAGGTATTATTTTAGTCTTTGTTTCATTAATAAATGCACATTTATGCTCAATAAGAAATATTTCCTCATCTGTTTTTAATTCATAGTTTATTTTCATATCTGGAATAAACTCATATTTATTACTTTTATTATTATCATAATGCGTATTGTCTTCTGTATAACTTCCCTTTAGCATATTATATAGCAAATTCCATCTATCACAAGAAAGAACATCTATTTCTTTTTTTATATTTGAATCATTATATATAGGTGCTTCTTTTTTATCAACAATTGATGATTTTATATCATTTTCTTCGTATATATCTTTTAAAAATTTATTATTAAAATTTTGCTTTAATGCAATATCAATGCATTTTTCAATTTCTGTATCTTTATTTATCACCATTAATCTTACTGGATTATTATTTTTATAAAATATAATACAATTATGCTTATTACTTATATTTATGTTTTTATTACTTACAGTAATTATACAATTACAATTTTTTACTATTTTATATCTATCAAATGGAATATTATTATTTTCAAAACCATCCACAAAAGCACCATTAAAACATTCATAATAATTTTTATATTGTTCTGTCCATAAATCTATTGTTTTAATTTTCATATTAGACCTCCTGAATTAAATACTAATAACAGCTACAATAGCATTTTCTAGTAATTCATCATATTTGTTCTTCTCTACGTTTAATATTTCAAATGATTTTAGTTCATCTTTCATTTCAATAAACTTATGAATTTCTACATTATTAAATCCTATTTTTTTCATAAAATCTTTTATATGATTTATATCATCAAATCTATCTTTTAAATTATTTCGTGATGTAACAGTATTTAGATTATCATTAAAGTTTGGTAAACACTGATCTTGCTTTTCTATAAATTTTTTTGGAGTAACATCACAAGTAATCCAAACTCCACCGTGCTTTTTTAATAAATTGTAAAGATTTTTAGCAACACATTCTTTCTCTTCAAAAGTTAAATATCTAAGTAAACCTTCATTTATTACCGCAATTTCGTTATCTTTATTAAAATATTTCTCACATTTTTTATAATCCTCGCCATTTAACGCATTTCCGCCAATAATGTGCAAATTATCTGGAATATTAGCAATAGAATTTAACAACTTCACTTTATTTTTAGATACATTTTCTAAATCCATCTCAACATAGTTATATCCTTTTTTAGAATATATCAATCCTCTTGAAGAATATCCTGCAGCTAATTCTAATACTTGTGTTATATTATAATTTTCAAGTAATTTATTTGCTAATTTATACCTTGCTTCAATTTCAGGAGCTAAAAACTTATCTAATTTTACTTCTTCATTACAATTTTTACTTAACCATTCATATATTTCTTTTTCATATGGAATATCTGTGAACATTCTTGGATAAGCTGTTACTATTGCTGTTGGGCTAATACTTTCAAAATTTTCTAACATAAATCTAATTCCTTTCAATTATAATATCTGCAACTGTCAAATTAGCATCATTTGTAATATTTTCTACAATTATCTTTGCAACATCGTAAGGATTCATAAAAGTTTCAGACTTCTCTACTGGTACATAGTCCCTACTATTTTTATAAAATTCTGTATTAATTCCACCTGGATATACTCCTATTACTTTTACACTTGTTCCTTTATATGCTACTTTTAAACTTTCTGTGTATCCTCTTTCTCCCCATTTTGTAGCACAATATACAGCTTCTTGCTTGTTTCCTCTTAGAGCTGCAGAAGACATTATATTTACTATTTTTAAATCTTTTTCCTCTTTTACCTTTAATGTTTCTGTAGAAAATAAAATCATTCCTTCAAGACCTTTAAAACATTTATCTATATCTTCTTTTTCATATTTTGCAGGTAACTTAAATGATGGTTCACCAGCATTATTAATTAATATTTTTATATTTCCTAAATTAGATATATTATTAATAACATTTTTAATAAATACACTATCAGAAATATCTCCTATAAATCCTTTGTAGTTATCTTTATATTTATTATTTAATACTTTCATTTTTTCAGAATCTCTATCTATATTACATACAAAGTAGTTCTTTTCTATAAATTGTTTTACTAATTCTAAACCTAATCCGCTCGCTCCTCCCGTTATAATTACTATTTCTTTATTCATTTTATACCCTCCAATATAAATACTCTCCTATATTTTACCTGCATTATATATGATTTTTTTAGTAAAAGCTAGTAGATGTTGGAAATAATAAGAATTATAGGATAAACTTACTTCAGTTTGAACTACAAAAAGCAATGTTAAAACTAACATTGCTTTCTTTTTATATCTATAATTCAATAACATCTAAATCATCTGGAACATAAATATTTCCATTAAAATACTGTTTTGCTTCTTTACAAGAGACTTTTTCTAAAATTTCGTTGCCTCAAAAGTCCTATATTTCTATTTCAAATGTAATTACAGCAATAGTTCACAAAATTAATATAATATATTTTATAAATTAGTATAAATTTGTATTTTTTCAAGATGATTATTAAATGCTATAATTAGAATAAGTAGATGTTTCATAATCATATAAAGAAATAGAGTCATTATTTACATTTCCGCTAAAATATGACGATGTATTATAATCATATCCATTAAATCTTTTACCAATAACTGATAACTTTATATAACTACCATCTCCATAATCATAAATGCTATAATTAGAACCACTATTGCTTCCAGAATAATGACATCCTTTATCGTAATTATATATATTCACATTTTTCTCATTTACTTCTCCAGATATGTTGATATGTTTTGCTTGCTCATAATCATATATTGATGAAGTATTTTTTTTTGAAATAAGTTTGCCTACAATATAGGCAATTGTAGCTTTACTTTCTTTATTCATTCTTTCACCTACATTTCTTTTATATTTTATAATTTATTTTTTTGCTCTATTTCTTAAAGCACTTGCTGCGACTGATTTTTGAATCTTTGAAGTTGAAATACTTCTTAGTTGTTTGCTCGCTTTTTTTGCCACAGCTTTAGAAGTTCTTACTTTGTTTGCCATAGTCTACTCCTTTCCAAGAGCTAAATCTCCTCATATCTACTGTTTACAAAATTTAGATTTTGTTTTATAATAAAAATGTATAAAAGCTTCCCATTTTTATACATTTTTATGAGCTGTATTAAATTATAGCTCTTTTCTTTGGTTTCTTTAACGACGAACTCTTAAAAGTCAATTTTATTCTTCAAACTCTATTTCTTCTTCAGATATATTATAGATATCAATCCTGTTTTGTACATCTACTTCTTCTACAAACCATTGGTGAAATGAACATTGATGTATAAATTCATCTATTCTATTCTTACCATGAATTTCTTTAAGCGTAATTACAATTCCAAATCTTAAATTTCTTCCATCATCTTGATTAATTCTATTTTTTGTTTTTATGCTAATTCCCCATAAAGGATTATCATACATTTTTTTATCTCTAACTCTATTATTAAATTTTTCTCTTATACATTTTGTATTATCCCATTTTCTAAATTCTTTTCTTGCTTCCTCTTCATTGGTATATTTCCCATCAATATCTTGAACATCATTATTTATACCTACTATTGTATATTCATTTGTCTTAGGGTTAAATTTTAACCTACCTAGTTTCAGCTCAAATTCTGTATTAGTATAGTCAACCCCTTGAGTTCTACTGCATTTTGGGAAATAGCACATAGTCGCTTTTGCAACAAACGGATATTTTTCCTTATCCATTGGTACTGGTAATTGAAAATTATAAGTATCATATTTTTCAGAAATCCCTGAAATAACAAATTTTATTTCATCATTATTTGTCTTTATTATATCATTTATACGAGTTGGAACCACTCCATGTCCTGTTAATTTA
>CALXPV010000039.1 GCA_944390295.1 uncultured Clostridia bacterium
GACCCGGAACGGGCTCGAACCGTCGACCTCTAGCGTGACAGGCTAGCGTTCTAACCAACTGAACTACCGGGCCGTAAGAATAAGTGGTGGTCGCAATAGGGCTCGAACCTATGACCCCCTGCTTGTAAGGCAGATGCTCTCCCAGCTGAGCTATGCGACCGTTTCTTCCGACGAGTTTTAGTATACTATGTTTTTAATTTTCTGTCAATACTTTTTTTCATTTTTTTTATTATTTTTTTAACAATATCTCTAAATACTTGTCAGTAAAGGCTTTTAGCCTATCATAATTTTGTACTAAATGTGCTAAAATTTCTTCCTTAGTTTTTAATACTAACTTATAATCTTCCTCTGTAATATCTTTTTCCTTTAATGCTATTTCTAGTTCATCCTCATCTGCAATATCTATTTCTCTATTATGAATTAATATTATATCTAAATATAAATCATCAAAATAAATTCTTCCATTTTCTTCTGAAATTTCTTTTACAATATCAATATACCACTCTACAATATTACATTTATCATCATATATGCCTGTTATAACATAATTAGAATTATCTGGCAGTACCTCTAAATATTTATATCCCTTATCTAATATGCAATCTTTATCACCATTTTTTCTTTCTAATATCCAGACTTTTTTTACTTTTAAAATATCCACTAACGAAATATTTCCATGGAATTTTTCGTTATCAACTCTAATATTTTTATATATGCATTTTTCAATTGATTTATGTTTTTGATAATCTGCAAACTTTCTTTTCATAATAATTCCTCCCTAACAATTAAGAAAAAAACAAAAAGGTCTTTCGACCTTTTTGTTAATATGAATTCATATTTTAATATATAAAAATTCACTAGTAATTATTTTTTATTTACTAAATCTTTTAAAGCTTTACCAGCTTTGAATACTGGAGCTTTTGATGCAGGTATTTTGATTTCTTCTTTAGTTTGTGGATTTCTTCCTTTTCTAGCAGCTCTTTTTCTTACTTCGAAAGATCCAAATCCAACTAATTGAACTTTATCTCCTTTTACTAAAGATTCTGTAACTACATCTACAAATGCATTTACTGATGCTTCAGCACTTTTTTTTGTTTCTCCTGTTTTTGCAGCGATAGCTGCGATTAAATCAGCTTTGTTCATTTAAATTACCTCCTAAATAGTTTGTGTTTATGTAGTGCTTTAAAATGCCTACTAAATCTTATATTCGCCAATTATTACTAAAATCCTTCTTTTTTTTTATTATTTTTTCTTCAATCCTTTTTCGCTCTAAGAAAATATGGATTTTTTTACCAATTTTAGTACTATAATATTCAATTCTTATTCTTCTACTTTTCTATATATACCAAGCTTTTCAAGTATTTTATATATTTTTTGTCCATATGGTATCATATAAAATTCTTCTTTAGATAAAATTTTTAATGCTACTACTGCAATTCCATAAATTATAACTGCAAATATAATTGCTATTATTGTTGCCAAAGAACTGTATATTATTCCTGAAAGTACATTATATATAAATAATGAACATACAGCCATTATAATTGTTGCGATTAATGGTTTTATTAAAAATTTTCCCAATTTTAAATTTAATTTTATATTTCTTCTTAATGTTGTAAATGCTATTGTAAATGCAACCATATGGCATACTACAGAACCTATTGCTGCACCATTTGCTCCAAATGCTGGATTTGGTACTAAAACTAAATTAACAATAAGTTTTGCTATCATTCCACAGAACAAAGATGTTGCAGGTACCATAACTTTTCCTATTCCTTGTAATGTTCCATTAATTGTTTGATCTAATATTGTAAATATTATTGTAAGCGATGAAATTTGTAATATTAAAACACCTTCTGGTTGTGCTGGATATAATAATTGTAATATTTGCTGAGCAAAAACAATCATTCCAATTGTACAAGGTAAACCTATTAACATACTAGCCATTAATGAAAAAGATACTCTTTTAGAAGCTGTTTCTTTATCACCTTTTGCAAGTGAACTAGTTATTGTTGGAACTAGTGCTGTTGCAAAAGCAATATTAATAGCTAATGGTAAAGAAGTTAATGTATCTACCTTTCCTCCTAATATTCCGTATTGAGCTTTTGCATCACTTTCTGTCATAAATTTCTTTAATCCTCTAACAACAGTAAATGAGTCAATATTTTTATTAAAAGAAGACATTATTGAACTTAATGACATCGGAATAGATACACTTAAAATTCTTTTTACAATACTTTTTACATTATGATATTCATAATTAACAGTTTCTTTTAGTTCTTTTCTTCTTTCTTCTCTAGTTATTCTGTAGAATCTTACCAAATATGAAAAACTAAAGAATATTGATAATGTTGTACCCACATTAGCAGCAGCCGCCATCCAAACTGTATTTCCATTTGTAACTTTAAATACTATTTCTACTAATATGATTACAAAAATTGTTTTAAATAATTGCTCTAATGTTTGAGATCTTGCAGTTACTCTCATGGCTTGCTTTCCATTGCAATATCCTCTAAGTACTGCTCCAACAGTTACGAAAAACACCGCTGGTGCTAATGTAATTAGTGTATATTTAGCTTCTGGTATATTTAACCAATATGTTGCAATGATATCTGCTCCTAAGAACAAAAATAATGATCCTATAAGTCCAATTATAGCAAAAGTTCCTAAGGCTACTTTAAATATTCTTAATGCTCCTTTATGATCGCCTTTTGCAGTTCTTTCTGCAACTAATTTAGAAATTGCATTCGGAACACCAATAGACGATAAAGTTAATAAAAGTGCATATATTTGATAAGAACCAGAGTATATTGCATTTCCTTGATCTCCAAAGCCTTCTTTATTTGTTAAATATAAATTATATACTAAACCTAATAGTTTAATTATAACCTGAGAAAACATTAAAGAAAGTACTGCTTGCATAAATCCTTCTTTGCGCCTACTCTTTTTTGTTTTTTCCATATTTTCTCCTTTCTTATATTGTTGAAGAAAAACCCCAAGATTTTTCTGAAGTAACATGGTCAAAGTTAGATTAGCCCGTACAAATTACGAAATAATTATGTACTTTTTGCAATCCTTTTACCTTATATTTTATTAAACTAAAACATATTATATTAATAAATTCTATTACATTCAAGTCTTAAGTTTGACTTTTTTTAATAAAATGCCTCAAATATCTTGTTTTTTTAGCAAATTTATAGGATAATATATATGTATATTTTTTTAGAAATTGAAAATGAAAGCGGTGGAATAATTGAAGTTTTTTGATAAATTTTTAAAAGTATTAGGAACAAATAGAAATACATTTTTAACATATATTTTAACATTAATTTCACTATATATATTAGTAGATAGAGTAGTAGAATTACTATTCCTATTTTTTAGTGGAATATCTTTATCTTATTGGGGACCAATCCAATACACCTTAGCAATTGCATGTCCGATTTTTGCTTTTCTATTTTCGGGTTCATCCTCTTTTGTAAAATCTGATAAAGTAAAATTATCATTTATGTATACATATATAATTGTATTATATACAATTGTTATTTCGATGATTGTTCAGTGGGTAAACGAAATATTATGGCTTTTATTAATGGCTGTTCCAAATTATGTAGAAATCATAATGACTTCATCTGAATTAATAAAACCTGCATTTACTGCAATTGCTTTATACATACCACTATCAACATTCTTTATTGTCTTTAAATTTATTTATACAAAAGTAAATGATAACTTAGACATGAAAGATTCTATATTAGATTTTAATGGATTAGATTTATCACCGGCTCCAAAAAATATTGGACCATATACGTGCGAAAACATCCTTTGTATGGATTCAGAACGTGGAAAACCTGCAGTAATTGCAGAGGATAAAAGATTTGAATCAACATTAATTGTTGGTCCTTCTGGTACTGGTAAAACAACAATGGTTCTAGAACCTATGATGGCAAGAGATTTAGAAAAGAAATTATTCTTTGAAGAAAATGCAAAAGAAATGGGATTTACAGCATTAAAAACAGGTCTTGCTACTATAACAGCACCATATAATAATGAATATTTAAATAAACATTTTAACTTAAATATGTTAAAACCATATGACAATAAATTAAAACTTTATAAAGCATATATGAAGAAAATGATTATTAATTCTTCAGAAACAAATATAAAATATAAGAATTTAGGATTAACTTTCATCACTCCAGATTTTGAAGCAACTGATATTATGATGAAAGTAGCTGACAACTTTAATATTCCATATAACATTATAGATCCAGATAATCCAGATTCTATTGGTATAAATCCATTTACATTTGACGATCCATTAAAAACTGCTATTGCTATATCTTCTGTTCTAAAAAGCATGTATTATACAACACATACTGATGTAGAAGAAGCTTTTCGTAATAATGTAACAAGCCAAGCAATAGAAAACTTATCAATATTATTAAAAGTTATGTATCCAAAATTATATAATGGAGATTTACCTAATTTAACAGATATGCTAGAAATGTTAACAGATTTTGATTTAGTAGAAGAAATGGCAAGAAAAATGGAATATGACGAGGAACTTTCTGTTAAATATAAATTACAATTAGCTTACTTTAAAAAGAATTTTTATAAAACTGGTAGTGGAAGACCTGATACAGAAAAATTTGTATATTCTGCTGTCACACAATTAGATAATCTTTTAAGAAATAAAGGTGTTAGAGATATTCTTTGTAATCGTACTAATAACATTAATTTTGACAAAGCTCTCGAAGATGGAGAAGTTACTTTTGTTTGTACTCGTAGAGGTGATTTAGGAGCAGCAACACATAAAGCATTTGGTTTATTCTTTATAATCTTAATGCAAAACTCTGTTTTAAGAAGACCTGGAAACGAGAAAAATAGAGTACCTCATTTCTTATACATAGATGAATTTCCAGATTTCTTATGCAAAGATATTGATGCAGTATTTACACTATACAGAAAATATTGTATTGGTACTACAATCGTTGCTCAAAACCTTGATCAACTTGGAAGCAAAGTATATTCTACAAATAGACAAACAATTCTTTCAAACTGTGCTAATAAATTATTATTTGGCGGAGCTACTCCAGATGATAGAGAATGGTGGTCAAAAGAATTTGGAAATAAAAGAAAATGGAAATACAAAAATGACTATAATACTGAAAAGCATTCATATGATCAAAAATATGGTGGAATTGAATATGGTTGGACAGAATACTTTAAGCCAGATAAATTAGGCTCTTTAAAAGCAAAACAATGTGCATATAAGATTCTTACTCCAAAAGGTGGAAAACAAGTTGGTAAAGGTAAAGTTGATAGAATGAGTTCAAAATATAAAGAGAGACAAAAAGTTAAATACTTTAATTTTGAAAAATTCTCTGGTGGTATAGCAGAACAAATTGAAGAATCTCCAAAGAAAAGAAAATTCAATTATTCAAATGTAGACTTTACAGATACTAATAACTCAAATGAAGTTGATCCAATTAAAACAGATATTTCTGATTCAAGCTATTTATTTGATAATGATGATGCAATTATAATCGATTTAAAAAGAAATAAAAAATAAAGCAAAATAATGATGGTATTAAAATACCATCATTATTTTTGTTCTTTTCCCTTTTCAACAAAAATAGACCTTAAAGGTCTATTTTTTAGTCTGCTAATAATTTTAATTCTACATTTACTACTTTATATTTGTTTGTTTCTTCGTCTAATCTAAACTCAATTAAAGTATCTTCTAATGTTTCTTTATTTTGTCTTAAATCAGTTGTAAAATATAATCTTATTTTATTTATTTCCAATTTCTTTGTTACAATTATTTTAAATGCTTCTGCAGCATGTTTTTCATCTTCACAAACAATTATTAATTGTGGCATAATTGAAAATCCCGAATCTCCTGGAACGAAGTTATCATAGAAATCTTGATATAATCTCATTTTTTCTACTAATTTGTCTTTCCAAGTTTCTTCTCTTCTTATTACTTCAAATAAGAATGAAATAGATTTATTATTTTTAGTTAATTTAACGCTTCCCCCTGTTGCTTTAAATACTTTTCCTGTTTGCTTAGCTGTAAGTTCTTGTTTTACAGTATATGAATCAAATGCTTTTACTTTTCTTAAGTAAGCAAGTATTGTTTGGTTTCCAGCTAATCTTTTCTTAATTAAAGAAACTGGTTTTACGTTATCTGTTGGCTGCCATTTGCATTCTACATCTCTAGAATTTAATAAATATTTACCCATTTTTTCCAAACAATATATTCTATATATTCCTTTTCCATCTTCAGAATGGAAATAATATCTAGTTAAAATTTTTGTTTTAATCATTTGTTCTAATTTTTTGTTTAATTTATCTTGTGATTTTAAATCAACACCTTTTATTTGTAATAGTTGATAAATTTGTCTTGATGTAATAAATTCAAATTGATTTACTATCTCTAATATTTGAAAGTGAATATCTGTAATATGTCCCAAATTTATTTTATGTATGATTTGATTCATTGAAACATAACCATCTTTTCCATCAAAGACTTTAATTTCTCCCTCTCTTATTGCAAAAGGTGATACTTCAGCTTTAATTTGACTATCTTCTACCATTTTACTTCCTCCTAACATATTATTAATTTGATTTTCTTCTTTTCTGGAATAATCTTTTTTATGTACACATCAATTTGACTTCCATATTCTATTCCATCTTGGTATTCAGCCATTCCTACTAAATTTGGTTTTAATTCAATAAATATACCGTTCTTATGTGCTTCGGTATTTCTAACAATACCTTTTACTTTTGTACCTTCTTTAAATAATTTTGCGTTTTCTTCCCATGTTCCCAATAGTTCTTTATAAGTAAACATTATTCTATTTTTTTCTTTATCTATATTTTTTATTTTAACATTTACTTCGTCCCCTATTGAAAATCTATCAAATGGAGTTTTTATTCTGGCTACAGACATATCTTCAATATGTAGTAAACCTACAGTACCATTTTCCAATTCTATAAAAGCACCATATGGTTGAATTCCTTTAATTCTTCCTTTTACAATCATATTTTCTTTTAAAGAATCATCAAATGGAATAACTTTCTTGTAATTCATTTGTAGCTCTCCTTTTTCTTCTGTATAATAATCTATTAATATTATATATTTTTATTTTAATATAATCAATATTTATTTTAGTAAATCTTCTATTTCTTTATTATTTAAGCTTCTATATTCCCCTAATTTCAAATTTTTTACAGTTATATTTCCAATTGCAGCTCTATGTAGACCTATAACTGATTTATTTATTGCTTTACACATTCTTCTTATTTGTCTATTTTTTCCTTCATGGATTGTAATTTGTATTCTTGAAATATTTTTATTTTCATCAATTTTCAAAATTTTTACTTTAGCTGGCTTTGTAACATAATCTCCAATATCTACACCTTTTTTTAATTGTTCTATTTCTTCTTGATTTATTTTTCCTTTTATTGTTACATTATATGTTTTATCAACTTCGTGGCTAGGATGAGTAATTTTGTTTATAAATTCACCATCATTTGAAAGTATTAATGCTCCAGAAGTATACATATCTAATCTTCCTACAGGAACTATTCTAGTTTGTATACCTTTTAATAAATCCATTACAGTAGGTCTTTTAAATTGATCTCTTACAGTTGTTACATATCCAATTGGTTTATTTAATAATATATAAATTTTATCTTCTTGTCTTTTTAATACTTTCCCATCAACTTCTATAAAGTCTTTATATGGATTTACTTTAGTTCCAAGTTCTGTTACTACTTTCGTATTGACTTTAACTCTTCCTTCCAAAATAATTTTTTCACATTTTCTTCTAGAAGCAATACCACTATCTGCCAAAAATTTTTGCAGCCTTATATTCAAATTTTTTTCATTCATTATAAATTTCTCCTTTTTATGTATCTTTTATGTTTTTTTGCATATTATAATATTAAATGAATTGTTATTAATTTTCTTTTTATGCTGTTTTTAATAGTGTAAAAAGATTTATATAGATCTTCCAGTACTACTCTAGTACTGGATTATTTATTGTATAGGAAAAATCGAAGATTTTTACGTATACAACAAGGTTAGGCAACCTTGGACCGTCCGAGCGAAGCGAGTGACATATATTTCGCCCTTGCTTCGGAGACTAGCCCTGCGAAATGCCTTTCTTATTTTCTAATTTTTCTATAATGTCTTCAAAATACTTCGGAAGTGGTGCTTCTATTTTCATATTTTCTCCAGTAATTGGATGTTTAAATTCAATTATTTTTGCATGAAGCATTTGTCCAGTTACATTAAATGGATTCTTACCATTTGAATATACTGTATCTCCTACAATTGGATACCCTACTCTCATTAAATGAACTCTTATTTGATGTGTTCTACCTGTTTCAATGTTTACCTTTAATAATGTATATCCATCAAATCTTTTTAGTACTTTAAAATGGGTTATTGCTTTTTTTCCATTTTTATCTATATCCATTTTCTTTCTATCTTTTTTACTTCTAGCTATTGGCATATCTATTGTTGCTTCATCATTTTGAACAGTTCCTCTCACTAATGCAATATAAGTTTTTTTAACTTCGTGATTTTTTATTTGTTCTGATAAATTTAAATGTGCTTTATCACATTTAGCAACAATAATTACTCCTGATGTATCTTTATCTAGTCTATGTACTATTCCAGGTCTAATTTCTCCTCCAATTCCAGATAAAGAATTTTTACATCTATATAATAATGCATTTACAAGAGTTCCTGTATAGTTACCATTTGCTGGATGTACAACCATTCCTTTTGGTTTATTTACAGCTATAATATATTCATCTTCATAAAGTACATCTAAAGGAATATCCTCTTCTATTATTTCTGTTTCCTTTGCTTCTGGAATTTCTATAGAAACTTCATCATTTAATTTTACTTTATAAGATGATTTTACTTTTTTTTCATCTACTAATATTTTTCCATCTTCCAAAAGTTTTTGTGCCATTGCTCTTGTAATATCTTTATTCAAAATAGGAATTAATTTGTCAATTCTATAATTAACATTTTCCTCTCCTATTTTATACTTCTCCACTTTTATCATCCTTTACTTCTTTATTTTTTCCCATTCTTACATCATTTGCATACATTGCAAAAAATAATGCTAAAAGAACAAAACCTACTACAATATATACATCTGCCAAATTAAAATTTGGAAATTTAAATATAGCATTTATATCTATAAAATCAACTACATATCCTTTAAAAAGCCTGTCTATTAAGTTACTAATTCCTCCACCTAGAACTAATGATAATGCCAAAATTGTTCTTTTATTTAATTGTTTTGCTTGCATATGTATAAATTTAAAAATAATACCTAAAACTATAATATTTGCTACAATAAATGAAAATGTGCTGTTTTGTCCAACTCCAAATGCTCCTCCTCTATTTTGTACTGTATTAAATTTTAAAACATTCGGAATTACCTCTATAGTTTTATTTACAAATGCAAATTTAGTAACTTGATCTATTACTACTAAAATTAAAACTATAATCAAAACTATTTTTAATATTTTTCTTCTATGTTTCTTCTCTATTTCTTCATTTTCTTTTAATTTTTTTTCTAAAGCTCCCATTGGCTTTTCTTCTTTTTCCATAGCGCCTCCTACTCTTCTACGTCTCTTTCGTATACCACAAATTTTTCATCTGAATATAATTCTTTATATTCATAGTTTCTAGATAAAAACATATTAAGTTTTGCATTTTTGTAACATATTACATGTGTTATATCGTATTCATCAAATTTATTTTCGTAATATGTTCCTATATTTGAAATATTTAAGAAATCATCAAATACTGTACAACCAGGATTAAATTCTGGAGTATATAAATCCGCTCTTGAATCTATAAATACTGGAATTCCTCTAAATAACATATAACTTCCATAATTATATTCATTATAAAATCTTGCATTTTCTAAATCTATTTTTTCTAATATATAATCACAAGCTTGTACTGGATATGAAGATTCATCAACAAATGAGTCATCCATTTTTGGTTTATATATTTTAACTGATATTATTATGAATATACAAATTGTAATTATTATTCCATACTTGCTAGTCATCTCTTTAAATAATCTCTTTAGATCATCCATACATTTATATCTCATACAAAATGCAACAAGTATTTTGCACGCTACAGTTAATCCTATTAAAGCAAATATCGAAATCTGTCTTCTAGACATTAGCATTAAAACTACAAGTCCACCAAACATTAATAAATCTTTAAGTCTAATTTTTATGTCTGTTAACATTAATATTGCAATTACTACAGCTACTGTTATTAATACATCTTTTTGTTTTATTAATGTCAAAGGTAAATGCTCATTTATATTTTGTGTTGTATTTCCATTCATAGTTTTTGGTAAATATGTATATGGAGTGTTTCCAAGTGGTGTGCATACTCCCATTAATGCTGCAATCAACATTACTAGTATTAAGAACTTAACATTTTTATTTCTTTTTATTTTTATTTTATATGGGTGTCTTCTGTTTTCAGCTCTTAATTCTCTTGTTGTAGCAATTTGATTGTCTACTTTTTTAATTTTTTCTTCTAATATATTTAATTTATCTGGCTTATTTTTAAATATTTTTCTTTTAACTATATAAATTAATTTTCTTATTCTTAAGATTAAATCTAAATCCAAAATTACACATATTAAATATTCTACAATTGCAGGCATAAATAGTACAAAATAGAACGGCCAAACTGCCACATGTAGGTTTGCTATTAATAATGAAATTAAAATCAGTCCAATAGCATATCCCATTTTTCTATTTTTTAAGAATCTTTCTATAAAAAATACTGTTAGTGAAAATAGTATAAATGTAACAAGTTGGGCTCTAGCTGCTATATATGATTTCATCAGGTATAAAGCACCTATTGTTAGTACAAATGGAATTATGTGATTTTTACACATTTTCACATTTGTAAAATACATTACCAGTCCTAATATTGAAGCTAATACTAATGTGGATATATATATTCCTTCCCATCCACCAATTTTATATATAAAATTCATTATTACATCATATAACCAGTGTGGGTATTCATAAGCTAAATCTTCGTGCCACGAGTAATGATCTTCTCCATCTATTCCGTAATTTAAAATATCTTCACCTATTTTTACAGTATAGTATGTATCATTTTGCATAGTAACTGGTGAAATAGCAATACAAAACATTATTATACAAACAATTGCTAAAGTGTTAAACACGGCATTTCTTTTATTTACGTTCTTTTTTACTTTACTCTTCATTATTCTGTACTCCTTTTCTTTAGATATGCCTATTATAACAAAAAAGAGTTCATAACAAAAGTATCATAATTAAAATTTATATACTTTTATTTTGGTTTTGTTTTTTGCCGTATAAAACACTAAAATTCGAATAACTCTCGCTTCGCGAGAACTTTCCTAGTATACAAAAAAATAATAGTCATTTAAAACAACTATTATTTTTTATTAATATTTATTTTATATAACTTCTTTGTCTTCTTCTTTATTTGTTTCGTCTTCTTCATTTACAATTTCTAAACTACTTATAGATACTTCATATGCTGTTCTTGTTTGTGTTGTTCCATCTTCAAATTTCTTTTCATAATTTCTTGATTGAACTCTACCAGTAATTTTTACTTTTGTTCCAACTTCTATATTTTGACAGAATCTTGCATTTCTTCCCCAAGCTATTGCTGGAATATAGTCTGATTTATTATAAGCTCTGTTTACTGCTAATAATATATCTGATATTTCTCTTCCAAATGGTGTTTGACGATATATTGGTTTTTTACAAATATATCCTACTAAAGTTACTCCGTTTGTAACTTTTTCGTTTGATTCTTCTTCTTCATCATTTAAGAATTGAATATCTTTTGCAAATACTGTTAAAATCAATCTGTTCTTTTCGTTTTCGTAGCTATTGTATGATCTAAATTGACCTTCTATTGCTACTTTGTCTCCTATTTCTAATTCTTTTTCAATTATTAGTCTTTCTGAAATTGTTATTGGAATAATGTCTGCATTACCACTTAAACGTGAAACCTCTAAATCGAATATGTAAAAACTTTCACCATAAATTTCATGACTAAATCTTTTATCACTTGTAACTTTTCCAACCAATACTAAATGGTTATTTTCTGAATAATTTGTAACCAATTTTTTTTCCTCCCATACAATTAAAATTTTATCTATTGTTTCCCTTTTATGTTTCCGTTCAGTATAAAACATCCCGATATACCTATTATACTACTTTTTTTTGGTTTTGTCTACATAAAAAGTTATTTTTTGGTATTTTTATGTTTATTTATTATTGGTTTACAATTTCTATGGTGTTATTGGAAACCATGTTTGCTGTAGGTATTGCTTGCTCATTATTATATGTTGTAGCTATACAATATAATAAGATTACTGTAAACACAGCAACAATATATGAAATTACTTTTTCTTTATTTATAACATAAAACATATAATAACCTCCGCAATATTATTTATTTCTCTTTTTAATTTATATGTTTTATTGGTACTTATATTCCCTTTTTTAAAATTATCTTTTCAACATTTTTCTACATCTTTCATAAAATATATTATAAATCATTCATATGGTTAATATTTAGAAAGGAAGTTGAAAATTATGGATTATGATAAAAATATATGTCCAATTATAAACGTAGATGGAGTAATCGAAAATGGTAAACAATTTGATATCGACATCACTTTACCAGAAGATAACAGAAATGTAATTTATGGTATAGTTAGAGACTGCTACAAAGATCCTGTTCCTAATGCTGTAGTAAAACTTATTGAAGTTATTTGTAATCATCATGGAAAAGAAGAAAGAAAACCTGTATCTCATACTTTTACAGACTGTGATGGAGAGTTCGTATTTGGACCTCTTTGCCATAATAGAATGTATGAAATTCAAATATGGGTAGATAATGTAAAACATGTTAAAGTATGTGCTAAGGCTGAAGAAAAAGATAAAGAATGTTTAAAAGGAACAAATATAGATTGCCCTAAAGAATGTCCTAAAGAACTAACTCCTGTATGCTGTGATAAGTGTGATAAATGCGATAAATTTGACAAATGTGAGAAAAAGTGTGATAAAAAATGCGATAAAAAATGTGATAAAAAAGATGAATATTAATTTATATTAGTTTAAATGGGAATGATTCTATATCATTCCCATTTTTCTTGCAAATTGTTTTCCTTTTTTAATCATTTTCTTTTTGTTAATATCTTTTTCATTCATCATATATAACACACCTGCAGAAAGGATTGTTCCCACAAGCATTCCTTTCATAAAATTCATAATATCCCTCTTTTCGATTTATTTTTGTTTAATAGTATTATTTGTATTTTTTTTCTTTATATACAATTTAATATATGAAAATATTTCATATATGACAATTATTGCCAAAAATATACCAAATATTTTTCTTAATATATTATCATTTATATTTTTAGAAATTATTGACCCTATAACTGCTCCCACAATTCCTGTCCCGCCTACAATTAATCCTGTTTTTAAATCTAATAAATTTTGTTTTCTATTTATTATTATTGCTATAATTGCAGTTGGTATAAAAAATATTAGATTGCTTGCTTGTGCAACATGTTGCTCTATTTGCATTGTATACACTAATAGTAGTATTAATATAGTTCCTCCACCCATTCCAATCGCACTAATTATTCCAGATAATATTCCTATAACAATTTCTAACATTTGTACCCCTACTTAAGAAAATATCATTTTATATGATGTATATATTAAAAAAAATATAAATAAAAGCTTTAAATATTTTATTGGAATCTTTTTTAACATTTTTGCACCTATATATCCTCCTATTACTCCACCTATAGCACATAGTATAGATATTCTCCAATTTATATAATTGCCTTTGTAATAAAAAAAGCTACTAGTAATTACCATTGGTAAAATGCAAAATATAGATGTCGCTCTAGAATTTCTGTCTTTCATATTTAATAAATATATAAATGCTGGAACTATTATCATTCCTCCTCCTGTTCCAAAAAGTCCGCTAATAATTCCTGCTATAAAACCAATAATTGTTTTTATTATTATATTTTTCATACT
>CALXPV010000040.1 GCA_944390295.1 uncultured Clostridia bacterium
TTATATATTTAGTGCTTTTGTTTTTCTATATTTATTTTAAATCTTTTATTTTTTCCCCAGAATATTTAACTCATATGTCTATTACTGTTTTGAATATCAATCATTACTTTCTTTTATATTTAAATTTTCCTACTATATAGAAAAACGAACACAAAATTTCCTACGCATTAGCAAATGCTAGGAAATCTAATATTCGTCATAACTCTCTAGTACAGAAAGTTCTCCTACTAGGAGAACTTTCCTACTATATAGAAAAAGTGAACCTTGCAACCTGCAAAGCTCACTTCAACTTAAGTACTATTTCAAAACGCTACTAATTTCCTTTTAAATAATCTATGTATTCTTCTAAACACATTCCTTTTTCTTTTATTTCTTTTGCATATTCTGGTCCTACATATCTCCAATGCCATGGTTCATATTTTATTTTTGTAATGTCTTCTTTATCCTTTGGATATCTTAAAATAAAACCATAGTCTTGCGCATGTTCTGTAAGCCATTTAAATGCAGATTCTTTTTCAAAGGCATAATCTATATTATTAAAATCTACAGCAAGCCCTAAATTATGCTCACTTTTATATGGTTCACCAATAGATCTTTTAGTTAATATTTCTGCCTCTTCTTTAGTCTTCCCTTGCTCTAGATATTCTTGTATACTTTCTTGTATCAATTCATCTTGTTTTTTTGGATCTCGATATGCTGATTGTGCCCATATTCTTGTTATTCCATCTTTTCTCATATCTTCCATCATTCTTATTAAACTACTTGATGCTCTGGAATCAAATAATCTATCTTCATCTACAACTGAAAGCTTTGGTTTATAATCTCTTGGCATTTCATTTTCGTAATTTACTAGCATCAGTCTCCAGTCTTGTAACTTTTTTAAATTTTCTTCTGAAGGTATTTTTTCGTCTATTTTTTCTGTTGTAATAACATTATCATTATCAATTTGCATAGCAACAGACTCCTTACTATTAGACATATCATTTATTGTATATACTAATAGTATACTAATGATAAATATAATTGCTACAACTATTCTATAAATAAAAATTTTGCCATTACTATTTAATTCAAGTCTTTTCTTCTTACTGTCTTTCATTACCTCCACCTTACTAATTATTTTTGTCTATATAATTCCAAGAATCTTTACACATTTGTTCTAAATCTTTTTGTGCTGTCCAACCTAATTCATTTTTTGCTTTTGTTGGGTCAGAATAGCAAGTATCTATATCCCCTGCTCTTCTAGGTGCTATTTTATATGGAACTTTCATACCTGTAGCTTTTTCAAATGTTTTTACTATATCTAAAACACTATAGCCTTTACCAGTTCCTAGATTATATATAAATAAGCCTTCTCCTTCTTTTTCTAATTTTTCTAACGCATTTATATGTCCTTTTGCTAAATCTACAACATGTATATAATCCCTTACACCTGTTCCATCTGGAGTATCATAATCATTTCCAAATACTGATAATTCTTTTAAAGTACCATTTGCAACTCTTACAACATATGGCATCAAATTATTAGGAATTCCTTGTGGTTCTTCTCCAATTAATCCACTTTCATGAGCACCAATTGGATTAAAATATCTTAATATTGCTATATTCCAAGAATTATCAGATTTATATACATCTTTTAGAATTTGCTCTATAAATAGTTTGCTTGTACCATATGGATTTGTGGTTCCACCTGTTTTACAATCTTCTGTAATTGGTATCACCTCTGGCTTTCCATATACTGTTGCAGAAGAACTAAACACAAACTTTTTAACATTATTTTCTCTCATAACATCTAATAATGTTAAAGTTCCAGAAATATTATTTGTATAGTATTCTATTGGTTTTTGAACAGATTCACCAACAGCTTTAAACCCTGCAAAATTCATAACTGCTTCTATATTGTTTTCTTTAAATACCTTGTCTAATTTTTCTCTATCTAAATAATTTATTTCATAAAACTTAAAATCTTTACCTGTAATTTCTTTTATTGAATCTAAAACTTCTGGTTTGCTATTAGAAAAGTCATCTATAATAACAACTTCTCTACCTGAATTTAATAATTCAACTACTGTGTGACTTCCTATATATCCTGCTCCACCTGTAACTAACACTTGCATTTTTGGTCCTCCTTAGTTATTATAAAGATTCTTATAAATTTCATAATCTCTTAATATTTTTCTTACATAATTATTCGTTTCCCTAAAAGGGATATTTTCCATATCAGATCCATCATCTGATATAGTATTTTCTCCAATCCACTTATCTACATTTCCTGTTCCAGCATTATATGCAGTAAGCGCAACTGCTACATTGTTATATTTATCATATAAACTATTAAAATATGCACTTCCTAATTTTATATTAGTTTCTGGATCTTTTAACATTTCTTTATCATATTCAATTCCAATCTTCTTCGCTGTTTCTTCTGCAGTTGCATCCATAAGTTGCATTAATCCTACTGCATTACTTCTTGAGACTGCTTCTGGTTTAAAATTGCTTTCTGCTTTTATAATTGCATATATCAATAATGGATCTAAATCATGCTCTTTTGCAGCTTCTTCTACATATTCCGAATATTTTTGCGGGTAAAATTGTTTTAATATTATATTATGTACCTTAAATACACCAAATAGCATATATAACACAAGAATAATGCATGCTAAAATTATAACTAGTTTTAGTAACTTTTTTCCCATGTTTTCCTCCTTTGTTATTTTATAATTATCAATGCGATTGCAAATTATAAAGCCAGTTTATTATTTTAATTCATACCAATTATATGCTTCTGAAACTTCTGCTTTTAATGGTACATCTAGTTTTATCGCATTTTCCATACATGACTGTAATATGTTTTTTACCCTTTCCTTTTCATCTTCCTTAGCTTCTATTAAAAGCTCATCGTGTATTTGCAAAATAAGTTTTGATTCTAGTTTTTCTTCTTTTAATTTTTTATATACATTAATCATAGCAATTTTCATTATGTCTGCAGCTGTACCTTGTATTGGAGTATTCATTGCTGCTCTTGAACCAAATTGTCTAATATTAAAGTTTTTAGATTTTAGCTCTGGAATATATCTTCTTCTATTAAATAAAGTTTCAACATATCCTTGTTCTTTTGCCTTTTCTACAATGTCATCCATAAATTTCTTTATTCCAGAATATTTCTCTAAATATTGATCTATATATTCTTTTGCTTTTTTTCTAGATACTCCTATTTGTTCTCCTAATCCAAAATCGCTTATTCCATAAACAATTCCAAAGTTAACTGCTTTTGCATGTGATCTTTGTTCTTTTGTTACCTCTTCTATTGGTACATTAAATACATTTGAAGCAGCTTGTTTGTGTATATCTTCATCATGTTTAAATGCATTTATCATATTTTCGTCTTGTGAAATATGTGCTAAAACTCTTAATTCAATTTGAGAATAATCAGCGTCTATAAATACATAACCTTCTTTTGGCACAAAAGCTTTTCTAAGTCTTTTGCCTAATTCTATTCTTGTAGGAATATTTTGTAAATTAGGCTCTGTTGAACTAATTCTACCTGTTGCTGTAATTGTTTGATGGAAATATGAATGTATTCTTCCTGTTACTTTATTTATATATGGTTTTAATCCTTCTACATAAGTAGAATTTAGTTTTGTTAAACTTCTATATTCTAATATTTTTTCTATTATTGGATGTTCACTTTTTAATTTTTCTAATACATCTACATCTGTTGAATAACCTGTTTTTGTTTTCTTAACAACTGGTAGCTTTAACTTTTCAAATAAAATTTCTCCCAATTGTTTTGTAGAATTTATATTAAATTCTTGTCCACTTAAATCATATATTTCTTTAGTTAATTCATCAATGTTTTGTTTTAATTCTACTCCAAAGCTTTCTAATTTATCTTTTTCTATTTTAATACCTTCATATTGCATTTCTGCTAATACTTCTACTAGTGGCATTTCTATATTATTAAATAAATCCATCTCATTTAGATTTTTAATTTCTTTTATTGTCTTTTCATAAAGTTTTTGAATTAGATATGCATTAAGTGCATTTAATGTATTTTCATATTCATTTGATTTAGAATTTTCTTCAAATAAATTTATTTGTTCCTCTTTTTTTATTCCCAATCCTTTTATATATTCTTCAATACTAAAATCTAAATATTGATATGCAACATCTTCCATTTTATATTTCATGTTAGATGGATCTAAGTCGTATACAGCAATTTCGGCATCATAAACTATTCCCTTTGTTGTAATTCCTAATTGTTTTAATAGTAAATAATCTGTACTAGTTTTATAACCATATTTTTTTATATTTCCATCTTCAAAAATTTCTTTTAAGATATTTTCTTTTCCTAATATATTTGAAAAATATACAGTGTTTTCATCTTTAAAATATGCATATATTTTATCTATTTTATTTTTTATAATGTATTCATCTTTATTTTCTTCTATCGTAGAAAACTTGTAAAATAGTTCTTGGTTTATTTTACTTTTTAATTCTTCGATTGATATTTCTTTTATTTCAAACTTTTCTTCTTGCTCTTCTGGTTCCTCAGAAATTCCTTCTGTTAAATGAAATCTTTCTATGTATCTATTAAAATTTAGTTCTTTAAATAATTTTAATACTTCTTCATTATTCCACTCTTCTAGTTTAAATTCTTCTAAATTTTCTTCTATTGGAGAATTTACATCTATTGTTCCTAATTCTTTAGAAAGAATTGCTAAGTCTTTATTTTCTATAATTCTTTCTCTTGTTTTTCCTTTTACATCTGGTGCTTGTCCTTTTTCTATTTCTGAATATAAATTCTCTATACTAGAATATTCTTGTATTAGTTTTAGAGCTGTTTTTTCTCCAATTCCTGGAACTCCTGGAATATTGTCTGATGTATCACCTTGAAGTCCTTTTACTTCTATTAATTGTTTTGGTTCTATTCCATATACTTCTTTTACTTTTTCTCTGTTAAAATCTTCTTCTTCAGTTTTTCCCATTTTTGTTCTTGGAATTCTTATAGTAACTTTATCTGTTGCAAGTTGAAATGTATCTCTATCTCCTGAAAGGATTGTTACTTCTAGTCCTTGGCTTTCTCCAAAAACAGACAATGTTCCTAATATGTCGTCACCTTCATAGCCTTCTTTTTCTATTATATCTATATTCATTGCTCTTAAAACATCTTTTATTATTGGCATTTGGCAAGCAAGTTCGTCTGGCATACCTTTCCTATTTGCCTTATAACCATCATACATTTTATGTCTTTTAGTTGGACCTTTTTTATCAAATGCAACTACTAAAAATTCTGGTTTTATATCATCTATTATTTTAAATAATATTGCTAAAAATCCATATACTGCATTTGTTGGAGTTCCATCTTTAGTTGTAAGCATTTTGCTTCCCATAATTCCATAAAATGCTCTATTTAAAATGCTATTACCATCTACTAATACTAATTTTCTCAATTTGTTACCTCTTTTCTAATACATATAACATTCTAATACTAAAGTATCATTAATAATTTTATAACCTTCACTTGGCTTATTTTGTAAATATTCTATTAAAAGATCTTTTGTTAAAGTTATTCTTTCTAATTTATCTTCTGAATAATAATTTATTAAACCATCTGCTGCCCATTCACATCTTAAAGAATTATATGTTACAACAGATTTTCTATTTATGTTAGTAAAATATGCTTTATTACTTTGCCCTTTTACTGTATATATAGCAATTTTATTTACATTTATACTTGTTTTATCTTCATATTCTTTTATGTAATTATTAATATTTTGTACTTCTTCTTTTTCATAAATGTTTACTAATTTATGTTCATATGTAACTATTATACAATTATATATATTTAAAATACTATATAAAATCAAAATAAAGTATAAAAAATAATTGCATAATTTGTCATCATTTTCCTTTATTAGACAAATTAATATAAATCCAATCATACTTCCAATGCAGAATCTTAATCTTCCTGTATAAAAACTAGATAAAGTCCCTACAGAAACAATAAATGCTCCTATCATGCTTATTAAAATAATAAGAATAGTTTTTATTGTAAAAAAGTTCTTATCTTTTGTTTTTATATCATATATTATAGAAAAAGTTAATAAAACTGCTAGAAAAATATATAGTGCATAATTTGGAAATAAACCTATACAATCTTTTAATATTTTCTCAAAATTATTTAATATATAACCTAAATTACTAAATATTGATGTAATACTTCCTACTCTTGTTTGTTCTAGGCCTGTTATTTTTCCTATTATGCTTACTATAATCATATTTACACCAATTGCGATTACAGCTACTGTTAAAGATTTTAATAAATCCCATAATATTTGTTTTATATTATTTTTTAGGTCTTCTTTTTTACCTTTTAATTCTACTTTATTTTTTAATAAAGATAAAACAAATGTAAGAATTATTAAAAATCCTATCGTTCCCTGATATGCAATCACACCTAAAATTGCAAATACTAGTCCTAGCCAAAATTTCTTTTTTTGCTTATTTGCATATACAATAAATTCTGATGCATAAATGAAAAGCAATAAACTAATAGCCATTACAACAGATTCTACAAAGTACATATCTTCTATGTACATAAAATTAAATATTGTAAAAAAAGAAAGTATTGTAAATAATATTTCTTTTTTTAATGTAATATTATTTATATCTTTTATTAAAATATTTTTTAATTTTAATACTGCCACAGCAGAAATAATAATTGCAACTATTAAAGTTTCTATTACAAATATAGAAATAGGCATATTTATTTTTGAAGAAATCATAGTAATAATGTACATAAACAGTCTTCCATCTTTTAAAGACCAATTTGTTGCATATTTTTCATAGCCAACATTTATTATATTATATGTATCTGCAGAATAATGCATAGTTATCCAATTTATATACATTAATACAGCTACAATTATTATTCCAATTAATATATAAATATTTTTCTTTTTCATTTATTCTCCTAATATTAAATATAAGCTAAAAAGTATAACATATTGTCCATAATAACAAAATTATTTTCATACCCTGTATTTCTAAGAGCTGCATATGCATAGAATAATTCTTTATTTGGATATGCTTCTAAATAATTATCCTCAAAATTTCTTTCAGTATAAAAATTAATAGTTCCTATTGCAGACCAAGTACATGCAACTCCATCATATGTTAATACTGATTGATTATCTATTTCTGTAAAATAACCATATTTTTTCATATTAGATAATTTAAAATATCGTGCCTCTGTTATTTTTATATTATTCGCTTTCTCATAGTTTGATATATATTCTTCTAATCCCCTACATTGTTCTGCTTCTAATCTATTTACTTCTTTATGTTCATATAACACATAAATTGTATTTGTTGTAACAACAAGTACATATATTATTGTAATTGCTAATAAAATATATTTAATTGCTGGATAATATATAAAACTTTGTGTTCCAGAAAATAAATATATTAGTAATAATCCAACTAATGCTCCTACTGGGGAATGAATTCTTCCTGTATCATAACTTGTAATACTTACTACACACATAGCTATTGTTACTAATACTGTCATAATAAATATAACTACAATATTAAGAAATATCCTATTTTCTTTATGTAATATTTCTTGTATCAGTGCTACAAGTGTAATAATTAAAGCAAATATAAGCATTAAGTAACTAGGGAATAATCCACAATTTTGTACAAATATTGTAGAAAATACCATTGTTCCAAAATTGCTTAATATATATATTGTATTTTCTACTAGATTTTGAATTCCATTTAATCGTTTTTGTACTGTTCCTGCAATTGTTGTTGCTATCTCTATCTGTACTAAATTTGCTATAAAAGATAGTCCTGCTATTACAACGATTAAGAAAAACTCTTTAACAATTTCTTTGGTATCACTTGGATGTTTTATTATAGAAAATACTAATCCTAGAACAATAAACAATCCTATAGTACCTTGATAGCAGAATGTTGCAAGTACTGCAAGTAATAATGCTTTTAAAAAATAATATTTTTTCTTTTTCATCATCTGGTCTATTGCTAAAATATAAAATAAAATACTAAATGCCATTACTGCAGACTCTACAAAATATAGATTTTCTACATACATAAAATTAAAAATCGTACAATATGAAATTAAAATAGCAATAAACTCTAATAATTTTCCTTCTCGTGTTCCTCCATGTTTTAGCATCATATCTTTTAATACGATTACACAAATACATGACACGATAAGTGCTATAACTGTAAGTCCTATAACATATACATTAATAGGCATATTTATAGCGTTAGCAAACATTCCTATGAAAAACATAAATATTCTTCCATCACTTAAAGAATTATTTATAGCATATTTTTCATAACCTATATTCATTATATTATATGTATCTGTTGCATAATGCATAGATATATAATTCCAAAAAACAGCCCCTGATATTACAAATAAAATAAAAAATAAAATAAGATTTTTTGTTCTTTTTTTCATGTGCTCTCCTTTATTCTTTTGTAATTTTGAACTTTAAGGACTGTCCCTAAAGTTCACTTCCTTACTATATCATAAAAAAATAAATTACTCTACCCTTTCGGTAAAGTAATTTCTAATTTTTTAATAGTATAATTTACTTATTTATAGTGCCATTTTATTTTTTTAAGTTTTTAATCCAATTAACAATCTTTTTAAATACTTTTTTTAGTACATTTTCTTCTTTTATTTCTATTAGTTCTGTACTTTCTTTTGGCTCAATCTTTGGTTTTTGCACTCTTTGAGCCATTATTTTTTCTGGATTATATTTTTCTCTTAACTCTCTTTGCCTTTTTTCTTCATTTAAGAATAATATTTCTTGTAATTTTTCCTTTTGTGTTTCTGTAGCAAAATAATCTCTAAATAATATTATGATTATTGCATATGTTTCTCTTAAAAATTCTTGCTCTTCTAAAGGCTTTGATGAATCATATTTAAATTCATAATTTTTATCACAATTCTCTTCAAAAAACTTTATTTTTTCTTCTGGAATTTTTTCTCTTTCCTCTTCTGGCAAATATTTTATTATTTCTAATATTTCGCTATATGCTTTATTATAATTATTACTCATCTTTAGTTTCTCCTTCTAATACCTTATAAATATCTGGTGAATTTATTCTTCTTTCTTCTTTATCTGCTCCTGCTATTTCAGAAGCTGTTACATTTTTGTGTAATGCCATCTCTGTACATTCGCGTATATCTATTTTTTGAATATCAGCAATTTCTGGGTTGAATTTTCTAACTCTTCGTAATAAATACTCTTGCATTGGTTTATAGTTTCCTTCTGTAGCTTCTTGCTCTGCTCTAGAATAGTCACTGCTCGACTTTCTGTCATAATAAGTTTCTATAATTGATGGAATTACTAAACCTCTTTTAGCCATCATTACATTTAATAGCATTCTACTTGTCCTACCATTTCCATCAGAATATGGATGCAATGATACAAAATCTCGAACAAAATCCGAAGATTTTCTTACATATGTTTCTACATCTGAGCATTCTTGTAACTCTGTAAATCTGTCACCTAATTCTTGCATTTTTTCTGCAATTTCTTTATATCCATATTTTCCGCCTTTTATAAAATGGTTTTTATTTTGTTGGTGAATTGTATATGGATCTTTTCTATATTCAGTTTCAATTCCTACACTCATTTCTCTATTATCTGGGTTTACTTCAGTATCTGCACCAACTTCTGCCATTTTTATTCTTATTGAATGGCACAACTCTTCAAAATTCTGATTTTCTACTAGCTCTGGAGAGTAGATTGTTTTGCCTAATTCTAAATTTGCTTTTATATCTTTTGCCATATGTTCTACATTTTCAAACACATTATTATAGCAAAAACCATATTCTCCTGGTATTTTTTGTTCTAATTTTTCTTCCTCTAATATAGTAGTAATTCCATCACTTAAATTTCTAAGTTGTTCAGAAAATCTTTGGCTAGTTTTTCCCAAAGATAGTAGACTCTCTATTTCTCTTTTCCCAAGTCTAGAAATACAATATTTTTTGGTTTCTTGTAATTTTTCTTCTATGCTTTTTTGTGCTTCTTCTTCATTTATTTCTATTCCTTCTAATTCTTCTTTTTTAGTAGCAATCTTATCTTTTAAATATTGATCTCGTATATTTTTTTCTAATCTATTTTTTGGTTTCCTTGTTAAAATTTCTTCTCTTTCTTGTTCTCCCATTTTTCTAGATTTTATAAATTGATATGTAGATCTAATATTATCCGATAATGATGTTGACTTCTCGATATCCTCATCTAGACTAGCTTGTAATTTCGAAAGTTCTGCTTCAAGTTCTTCTTTCTTCTTTAATTTTTGTAATAATTCTTCTATTTCTTTTTTCAAATCTCTTAATGATGTATCTTTATTATCTTTCAGGCTCTTTACTTCTGCCAATCTTTCGTTTTTTTCTTCAATTCTTTTTATTTCTTTATCAACATCTTCTTCAGTTTTTCCTTCTAGCTTTGCCCATTCTAAATATTGTTTTCTTCTATCTTCTATTTCTTCTTTTGTAAGGACATCGTTTATTGGATTCTCATCAAAAATTTTCTCTGTCTCATAATATTTTTTGATAAAATCTACAATTTCTTTATAAGGCTCCATATTTCCTTCTAGCATCTGAGAGAAAATATATTCCCCAGTAAGAACTTGAGTTTTTGATTCTACTCTTCCATTTTCATTGATTATAGGAAATTTATGATTTCTAGTATACAAATTCACTCTACTAGCTCTTTCAGTTCCGTTATATTCACTAATAATCTTGTCAAAATATAAGTCCACATGCATTTGTGATAATACAAATTCTCTAAGAATCTTAAAATTATCTGTTGAATTCTTATCTCCCACCATCAAATATTCTATTATTTCTTTTGGTTCTTCTGGAATTGTATATGATGAAAATTCTTCATTAATTTCTTTTATTCTTTCGTAATATTCTTCCACTTATATTCCTTTCTAGTAGCTAATACTTTTTAAATTTCTATTTTTAAATTTTTCTGTATATATTCTAACATTTCATTTATATTTTTTTCTTCTACATAGTCCTTTCCGTTAACAAACATCTCTACTAAATCTTTTTTGTTTTCATTTCCTTCACGAGCAATTTGTTCTCCCACGGTAGTTAATACTTTTTTATACACAAAATTTATTTTTGTATAATCTATTCCTCCTTGCATATAAAATAATGGCAAAGTTATCTTGTTAGCTTTTCTTAGATTTTTCACATATTCTTTAGTTGATGGATATGCTCCAACTGCTCCACAACAATTTATTTTATATCTTTTTAAAGCTTTTTTTAATCCTTTTATTTTTCCAGCAAATAACCATCCTAAATAAATAATTCCATCATCTTTTTTTAATTTTCTTTTCGCTTCTTTCACAGAATAGGATGGTATCTCTAATTTATCGCTTAACATTTGCGCATATCTTTTAGTATGCCCTGCATTACTTTTATATACTATAGCTTTTATCATATTAGCCTCCTTATTAGATATATATTCTTCTATTTAAAATGAAAATTCATCATAATCATTTAATGCCACAAGATTTTTTATTCCAAGAGATTTTATCTTATCCCTAACTCCATCTCCCATATGTGTTGTATAAAAAATGCATTCTTTATATGTTTGTGATAATTCTATAATATTATCAACTCCTATATGAGATTTTTTCCCATTTAATGCAGTACAATCACATATTAAGTGGTTACATTTTTTTGCCATAATATGTATTCCTTCACACATGCCCGCATCACCAGAAAATCCCACTCTAATATCATTTTGCTTAAATATATATCCATTTGATTCTATTCCTTCTTCATGTTCCACTAAGACTCTCTCTATTTCATAGTCATTTATGCAAAAATTCTTACTATTATCATAATTAAAATATTTATAAATTTTATCTAACTTATTTGGAAAAGCTAATTTAGTTAAGTCATATATTTTATCTTTTCCAGAATCATCACAATAAATATTTAGTTTATTATTATCAATATATATCTTATTTAATAGCATAAATGGCATATCAAAATAATGATCTCCATGAAAATGAGTAATTAAAACATCTACTATATTTCTAGAATTAATCCCTAATCTTTTTAAAGTTTTGCATGTTCCACTAGGAATATCTATTAATATTTTATTATCAATTAAGTAGCTTGCATAATTATCCTCAGAAAATATATTACCCGAACCTAAAATTTTTAATTTCATATTATTTCTCCTTTAGATAGTTTTTAGCTTATCTTTTTCTATTTTCTTTTGATATCTATCTTCCTCTGTTTTTCCGTTTTTGTGGTTATAACATATAATCTCATTTCTTTTCATCCAACTTTTTTGTTTCTAAAAGTAATTTATCAAAATCTGATGTTATTTTCTGATGTTTATTAAATTCATTGTATTCCTTTTCTGCCTTTTCTTCAGCTATTTTTCTAGAAATCTTTCCATTATCCTTTAATATGTCATATTTTCTAAATTCCAAAAACTCATTAACACTTCTTGCGAATTCCTCCATTGTGAAGGTATTTTCTCTTTCTACTAAATCTTCGATATAGTCAAAATAACCCGAAACCGCTCTTTCTAGTCTTCTAATTTGTTTTTCTTCTAAATAATTTTTCGCTATTAATACATCTGATTTTAAAATTCTTCCTTCTGGTGAGTTTTTCCAAGTTGTTAATCCCATATTTTCTTTAGTATGGTCTGCTTTTTGATATATGATTTCTGCTGCTGTATTCCCTGTTATTGCATAATGAAATTTATTTTGTATTATCGCATAAAATTGATGTGTTATTTCTGAATTTTTGTCATAATCAATACTGCATTCTGCAAATATATCTGTTATCTGTTGCCAAATTCTTCGTTCGCTTGTCCTAATTGAACGAATACGCTCTAAAAGTTCTTTAAAATAATCTTTTCCAAATTTAGGTCCATTTTTTAATAATTCATCATTTAAAACAAAACCCTTTTTTATGTATTCTTTTAATGTATTAGTTGCCCAAATTCTAAAATCTGTAGCCTCTTTTGAGTTAACCCTATATCCGACTGCAATAATGGCATCTAAACTGTAAAAAGTTAATTCTCTTGAAACTTTTCTATTTCCCTCATTTTGAACTGTTCGAATTTTTCGAATAGTTCCATTTTCCTCTAATTCATGAGTTTTAAAAATCTCTTTTAAATGATAATTTATAGTATTTACTTCAACATTAAATAATTTTGACATTGATTTTTGAGTCAACCAAAAATCTTCATTATCATATAATACTTCTACTGATATATTTCCATTGTTCTTACTTTGATATATAATTAAATCTCTTAAATCCTCTAGTTTACCCATTTCCCACTCTCCTTTCTTGCTAAATTGTTTTTCCAATTGTAAGACAATCTACTATTTATTCGCCTTATCTTTCTCAATCTTCTTCATATATCTATCTTCCTCTGAAAATACACATCCACAATATTTTTGCATATATAATCCTAGTTCTCTGGCTTTTGCTTGTCCTTCTCTAAAGCCTACTCTAAAATCCCTATATAAAAATTCTAAACCATATTTTTTTGCAATTTCTTCTCCTTGTTCTTTTAATATGTCATGTTTTTGATAAGGACTTACTAAAAGAGTAGTAGAAATTGTGTCAAAACCATTCTCTTTTGCATATTTTGCAGTTTGCTCTAACCTTACTTTATAACAATAATTTTGACATCTATTTTGCAAATCGCATATTACATTTTTACAAAATTCATCCAATCCATAATCTTCTTCAAAAATTGCTTCCACATTTATACTTTTGGTATATTCTTTTAAACAATCACGTCTTGCTTTATATTCCATATATGGATGTATATTAGGATTATACCAATATACAGTTGGTTCTATTCCTTCATTTCTTAGTGAATCTATGCAATATACACTACAAGGTGCACAGCATGTATGCATTAATAATTTCAT
>CALXPV010000041.1 GCA_944390295.1 uncultured Clostridia bacterium
AATAAAGCAACAAAGGTAATGATGGATTTACAAAAACCGTTAAAGAAATTTTACGAAAAGAAAAGTAGTAAATATACTAGAGAAATGGTAGAAGAATTTATAGAAATAGCTAAAAAAAATGAGGAAAATTTTGACTTGGATTTTGTGAAATTGTATCTAAAATAGAATAATCAGCATAATTGAAGGAGGATTATAAAAATTGATAAAAGCAGTATTTATAGATATTGATGAAACTTTAACAAATTCAAAAAGAGAAGTAAGTGAAAAAACATTATATGAAATTAAAAGATGTAGACAAAAAGGAATTAATATAATATTAACATCTGGAAGGGCTAGAAAAGATGCAATAAATTATCAAGAACAAGTAGGTGCAAGTCCATATATTATTTCTTCTAATGGAGCTTTTTGTTATGATGTAGAAAAGAAAAAAGAAATATTTAGTGATTCAATAAAAAAGGATATAGTAAAACAACTATTAGAATATGCTGAAGAAAATGATGAAACAATAAAATTTAATTATAAAGATGAAATAGTTTTAAATAAAGCTGCTTTCCCAGATGAAAAAGATAAAGAAAAAACAATTAAAGAATTAGAAAATATTATAGAAACTGAAAATATCTTACAATGTGTATTATCAAGTTCTGATATTGAGAAATTAATAAAATTTAAAAGTTATTTAAAAAAGAATTTTCAAGGTGTAAAAATAGTAAATGAATCAAAAAAATTGAAAAATCCTGAATTAAAGCCAAGTAAAAATTATTATTGTGATATTGCTTCAGGATCTGTTTCAAAGGGAAATGCTGTACATGCAATGTGTAGATATTTAGATTTAAAAAAAGAAGAGATTATAACAATTGGTGATGGAGAAAATGATATTTCTATGTTTAATATAACTCCAAATTCAATTGCAATGGGAAATTCATTGGAATGTGTAAAAAAACATGCAAAATATATAACAGCATCAAATGATGAAGATGGAGTTGCAAAAGTATTAGAAAAATTATAAGAACAAAAGTGTACTGATAAAATTTTATGCCATTTTAACAACTTGAATGATTGTCGTTTTATAGTATATTAAATTATTCCCCTGAAAGAATGCTTAATATTCTTTCAGGGAAATTTTGTCAGCGTACGTATTTCATTGCTCCAAAACATCCTGCATAGGATGGTTCAGTTGACTGAACAATTTTTAATCCTTTAAGGAATGCGGGATATGTGTACTTATTGATAAAATCAATAAGTATTTCCTTGTAAGATGGAAAAGCAAATCCGCCTCCTGACAGGTAAATTACATCTGGATTATAGGAGTGAATTAAAGACACAATCTCTATACCCAGATATTGAGCTGCTTGCTCAATAATTTTCTCTTTTTCAATCTCGTTGGATTGATTTAACTTTTTTAAAAGTTTTGAACCTGAAGAAATTTTTCCATTTTTAATAATATTTCCATCAGGTCCGATTGTAGGATTGCCATAAATTTCACCTGCGAGCCCGTTAGCTCCAGTAAAAAGTTTTCCATTTATTGCGATTCCACAACCAATTCCAGTTCCATTAGTTACTCCGATAAGCACCTTAGAATCCGGATATTCAATGGTACCTGCAAGAGTTGTTGCATTAGCATCATTGATAAACCGGATATTTTCACAATCCAGATGTTTAAAAGAATGAACATTCAGTCCCTCCAAACATTTTAAAGATGTACTTGATACTTCAAGTCCGTTTGAAGTACATCCTGAAAATGCAATTCCAATACCATCAAACGGGTAGTTAAAGGAATTGTAATATTTGCTGATTGCATCAATCAAATCTTTTTGACTGAAATCATCTCCTGAAGGAATAGATGTTTGATGTAATGAACGGCCGACAAAAGCACACATTTTGACATTGATACAATCAACATCTATTCCGAAAAGATGCCGCAATTGTTGAATCTTTTCTTTCATATGTTACCCTCCTTATTTAAATACTATAATTAATATTATATCACAAAAAAGCGTAAATTTACATAAAAAGTTAAATTATTGTATTTTTAAGAAAAGTAGACTACAGTAAAAAGATGGTGCAAAAATTTATCCAAAAATTTCATTTATGAAATATACATTATTAATATTGCTAAAGATTGATGATAAAAGTATAATATTATCATAGAGAAAAAACAGAAAGGACAAGGATATGAGAAACAAAAGAAAAATAATAATTATATCAATAATAACAATTATATTAATATTAGGTATAGCCATAATAAGTGTTAATGGAGCTATACCGTTATTTGGAAATGGATTAAATTTAATGAATGCAAGTATAGCTCAAAAGACAGTTGGAAGTGGACTTGAAAGTGCTTATATAGAATGGGATAACTTTGCTAATGCAGATGGATATAATGTGTATATAAGTAATCAAAATGGAGGTTATACACAATTAGACAATGAATTAATAAGATTATATAAAGATGGAAGCAGTTCATATTGGAGGGCAGATGCAGTTGGACTTAAAGCTGGAAATTATAAATTTAAGGTTGTTCCAATAGTAGACGGAAATGAAGATACTGCAAGCCAAGTAGAATCAGAAAATATAACAGTAGAAGCACATGATAGAACAGGTTTTGCATGGGTAAATGGAGCTACTACTGGAGCATACAATCTTGATGGAACTATAAAAGATAATGCTAATATTATATATGTTACAGAGGATACAAAAAATACAGTTTCATTAGATGTACAAACAAGTTCAAGTGGTAAAGTGGAAAATGCCAAAGGATTACAAAATATTTTAGATTTATACAAAAAGGGATATGAATATAAACCTCTAGTAGTAAGAATAATAGGTAAAGTTACAGATCCTTCTACACTAGATGGAGGAGATATTGTTATTAGTGGAAGTGGATCAGATAAAAGAATAAATTGTGGAATAACATTTGAAGGAATTGGAGAAGACGCAACTTTATATGGATATGGAATTAGAGTAAAAAATGCCTCTAATGTAGAAATTAGAAATATAGGAGTAATGCTAACAGATAGTGATGAAGGTGATAGCATTGGTCTTCAACAAGAAAATGACCATGTATGGGTACATAATTGTGATTTGTTTTATGGAGAGCCAGGAAGTGACTCAGATCAAGTAAAGGGAGATGGAGCATTAGATTGTAAAAAATCTACATATATAACATTCTCATATAACCATTTCTTCGATACAGGTAAAAGTAATCTTTTAGGATTAAGTGAAAATACAACAGATAATTTATATATAACATATCATCATAATTGGTATGATCATTCAGATTCTAGACATCCAAGAATTAGATTTTATTCAGCACATGTATATAACAATTATTATGACGGAAATTCAAAATACGGAGTTGGAGCATGTTTAGGTTCATCTGTTTTAGTAGAAGGAAATTATTTTAGAAATTGTAAAAAGCCAATGATGATTTCTATGCAAGGATCAGATACAAGTGGAACATTCTCTAAAGAAGATGGAGGTATGATTAAAGCATATAATAATTATATGATTGGACAAGAATCATACATCCCATATTTACAAGATAATAAAAGTTTTGATGCATTTGAAGTATCAAGTATTGATGATAAGGTACCTAGTTCTGTAACATCTTTACAAGGCGGAAAGACATATAATAATTTTGATACATCAAGTATCATGTATGAATATAAAGCTGATTCACCAGAAGAAGCAAAAAATAAAGTAGAAAAATATGCAGGCCGTTTAAATGATGGAGATTTTAAATGGACTTTTGATGATTCTAAAGATGACGAATCAGATAAACTAAGTGCAGAACTAAAAAATGCTTTAGAAAGTTATGAATCAAATTTATTATCAGTAGGTGGTGATTCTATTGATATGTCAGAGGAGCCAACACCAGAGCCAGAAGTAATAAGTGTAGAAAGTATATCATTAAATTCACAGACTGGTGAATTAAGAGTTGGAGAGCAAACAACATTAATAGCAACAATAACACCAGATAATGCAACAAATAAATCAGTAACATGGAAATCAGACAATACAGAAGCAGCAACTGTGGAGAATGGAGTAGTAACAGCAGTTGGAGAGGGAAAAGCAAATATAACTGTAACAACAGTAGATGGAAATAAAACTGCAACATGTGAGATAACAGTTTTGACAGAAGAAGAGCCAGAGCCTGATCCAGAACCAGAAGTAATAAATGTAGAGAATGTAACATTAAATTCGCAAAATGAAGAATTAAAAATAGGAGATACTGTAACATTAGTTGCAACAATAACACCAAGTAATGCAACAAATAAAAATGTAACATGGAGCTCAGACAACACAAATGTAGCAACAGTAAATAATGGAGTGGTAAGAGCAGTAGGAGAAGGAAAAGCAAATATAACAGTAACAACAGTAGATGGAAATAAGACTGCAACATGTATGATTACAGTACTTCCAGAAGAAGAACCAGAGCCAGAACCTGAACCAACACCAGAGCCTGATCCAGAGCCAGAAGTAATAAATGTAGAAAGTGTAGCACTAAATTCACAAAATGAAGAATTAAAGATAGGAGAAACAACAACATTAGTAGCAACAGTAATGCCAAGTAATGCAACAAATAAAAAAGTAGTATGGAGTTCAGATAATACAAATGTAGCAACAGTAAATAATGGAGTAGTAACAGCAGTTGGAGAAGGAAGTGCAAATATAAAAGTAACAACAGTAGATGGAAATAAAACTGCAGTATGTAAAATTACAGTAGTAGACGAACAGGAAGATGTAATTTCTACAATATCTTATGATATTACAGATTCAACTAATAAAAATGTTACAGCAACTATTACATTTAATAGAAATGATGTTACAATAACTAATAATGACGGAAACAATCAATATGTATTTGAAACAAATGGTGAATTTACATTTGAATATGTTGATTCAGAAGGAAATATTGGAACAAATACGGCTAGAGTTAATTGGATAGATAAAGAAGCTCCTGTATTGGAAATAGAATATGAAAACATAAATGATGGAAAAGAAGTTAAAGTAATGATTAAATCAAATGAAGAGTTATTAGAAGTGAATGGTTGGGAATTATCTGAAGATAGAATGTCAATGTCTAAAACATTTAGTGCTAATGAAAATATTGTCATAGAAGTAAGCGATTTAGTAGGAAATGTAACAGAAGCTACAATAAATGTAGAAAGTATACAAAATAGTGAAAATAATGATAATGAAAATAATACAAATGACAATGCTTCAGATAACCAAGAAGATAACACTGTTGCAAGCGGGAAATTACCATATACAGGATTTGAAACAATAGTTAAAATCTTTATAGGATTAGCAATAGTTGGCAGTATAGTATTTTATGTAAGATATAAAAAATTGCAAATTAAATAATGAAAAATAAGAAGTGAGGACAGAAATGTCCTCGCTTTTTTGTTAGTGGAAACGTTCTTCTGCAAGTAACAAATCTTTGTAATTAAAACAGGCTTTTACAACATAGAATAATAGAAAGAAATTAGTATTAAGAGGTGCAAAGATGCAAACAACATGTAGTATTAAAAATAAAAAGATGATGATGTGGATTATAATAATAGCGACTATATTATTAATATTATTAATTATAAGAATTGCAGTAATTCAATTTATAGATGGAAATAAACTAAAACAAATGGCATATGAACAGCAAACATTAAATAGAAAAATAACATCTAAAAGAGGAACAATATATGATGCATCAGGCGAAAATGTTCTTGCTAAAAGTAGTACTGTAGAAACAGTTACAGTAAATTCTACTAATATACCAGAAGATAAAAAAGAAATGGTAAGTAAAGCTTTAGCTGAAATATTAGAAGTGGACTATGAAACAACATTAAAAAAAGTTAAGAAAAGAAGTTCTATAGAAACAATCGGTAAAAAAGTAGAGAAGGATAAAACAAATAAACTAAGGCAATGGATGAAAGACAATAATATAGAATCTGGAATTAATATAGATGAAGATACAAAAAGATATTATCCATATAGTACTCTTGCTTCACAGGTAATTGGCTTTTGTGGAAGTGATAATCAGGGATTAGATGGGATAGAAGCAAAATATGATGATATTTTAAAAGGAAAAAGTGGAAAGATAGAAAAACTTACAGATGCAAAAGGTGGAGATATCGGACAATTAGAAGAAACATATGTTGCAGCAGAAAAAGGAAAAGATTTAATTTTAACAATCGATTTAAACATACAATCCATTGTAGAAAAATATTTAGAAAATGCCTGTGTAGATAATGAATGTACAGATGGTGGAAATGTAATAATTATGAATCCAAACAATGGTGATATTTTAGCAATGGCTACATACCCGAATTATGACTTAAATAATCCATATGAGTTAGAAAATGTTGAGGGATTAGATAGTAAAGAAAAAAACAAACAATTACAAGCTAAATGGAGAAATAAAGCTATAGCAGATACATATGAACCAGGCTCAACTTTTAAATTAATAACAGCTTCAGCCGCATTAGAAGAAGGGATAACCACAACAGATAAAGAAGGAGAGTTTAATTGTGGTGGAGGGATAGAAGTTGCGGGAGTTAGAATAAAATGTTGGAGATATTATAGACCTCATGGAACACAAAGCTTAAGGCAAGCACTTATGAATTCGTGTAATCCAGTTTTCATTTCATTAGGACAAAAAATAGGTAAAGATAAATATTATGGATATCTAGAAAAATTCGGATTTTTTAAAAAAACAAATATAGATTTACCAGGAGAAGCAAAAGGAATATTTTTAGATAAAGATAAAGTTGGACCTGTTGAACTTGCAACAATAAGTTTTGGTCAAAGGTTTGAGGTGACTCCATTACAAATGGTAACTGCTGTATCTAGTATTGCAAATGGTGGTGAATATATTAAACCTAGAGTAGTTAAGGAAATAGTAGATTCCACAACAGGAGAAAAACAAGAAATAGAAGTAAAAAAAGAAAATAGAGTGATATCAGAAGAGACTGCAAACAATGTTTTAGATATGATGAAATCTGTAGTAGAAGAGGGGACAGGAAGAAATGCACAAGTTCAAGGATATTTGGTTGGAGGGAAAACAGGGACATCAGAAGATGGTGTTAATACCAATAAATATGTAACATCTTTTATTGGGGTAGCACCTATTTCCAATCCTCAAGTAGTAGTTTTAGTTACACTATATAATCCTACAGGAGAAGGAGGTCATCAAGGAGGTGGTGTTGCAGCACCTGTTGGAGGTCAAATATTAGGAGAGGTTTTACCTTATTTAGAATTACAAGAAGATAAAGAAAGAGAGGAAGAGGAGAAAGAAGAAGTAGAAATGCCGGAAATAAGAAATAAAACAGTAGAAGAGGCAAAAAAGATTTTAAAAGAATATGACTTAGAACTAGAAATAAACAATCAAACGGGAAGTACCAACGAAAAAAATGCTATTATAAAAGAACAAATTCCAAAGCCAGGAATAAAAATTAAAAAAGAAGGTAAAGTTTATGTTGATATATAAGATTAATTGCTATATAATGTATACGTAAAAAAGTATAAATTTGGAGGTATATATATGAACCTTAAAAATATATTATTAGGTATTGAAGGAATAAAAGGTAAAGGAGATATTGATATAGAAATAAATTCTATAAAAAATGACTCTAGAAAAGTAGAGCAAGGGGATGTCTTTGTTTCCATTAGAGGATTTGTAACAGATGGTGCAAATTATATAGAAGAAGCAATGGATAATGGAGCAAAAGTAATTGTAGTAGATCAAGATACAGATTTAAAACAAATAAAATTAAGAGACGGAGTAACTTTATTAGTAGTTCCAGATACAAGAATTGCTATGGCACAAATGAGTTGTAATTTTTATGATAACCCATCAAGAAAATTTTATTTGATAGGTGTTACAGGAACAAAAGGAAAAACAACAACTACATATATGATTAAATCTATTCTAGAAAAGAAAGGATTAAAAGTAGGACTTATTGGAACTATTCATAACTATATTGGTTCAAAACAATTACAAGACAGTGAAAGAACTACTCCAGAAAGTTTAGAATTACAAGAACTATTTTTTGAAATGGCAAACGAAAAATGTGATGTAGTTGTTATGGAAGTATCATCACAAAGTTTGAAATTAAATAGAGTATATGGTTCAGACTTTAATTTAGGAATTTTTACTAATTTATCAGAAGAACATATTAGTGATAAAGAACATACAGATATGCAAGACTATTTCGAAACAAAAAGCAAATTATTTACTATGTGTAAAAAAGCATATATAAATTCTGATGATATTTATGCAATAAAATTACCTAAATTAATACCAGATTGTGAATTTATTACTTTTGGAATAGATAATTATGCTAAAAACTTAGCTAAAGACATTACAATAACAAATTCATATGTAGATTTTAGAATTAAAATTGGTGATAGAAACGAAAGAGTAAAAACATGTATACCAGGAAGATTTAGTGTATACAACTCTTTAGCAGCTATTGCTGTAGCTCTTCAATTTGGATGCAATGCAGATCAAATAAAAGAAGGATTATTAGAAGTAAGAGTACCTGGAAGATCTGAAATGATAGATAACAGCTTAGAATTACCAATAATGGTAGATTATGCACATTCGCCAGAAAGTTTAGAAAGCATATTAAACGCAGTAAAATCTTACACAAGAGGAAGAGTAATATGTGTATTTGGATGTGGAGGAGATAGAGATCAACAAAAAAGACCTTTAATGGGAGAAATTGCTGGAAGAATAAGTGATTTTACAATTATTACTTCTGACAATCCAAGAAATGAAGAGCCAGAAGAAATTATTAAAGAAATAGAAGAAGGAATAAAGAAAACAAAAGCTAACTACAAAGTTATTGTAGATAGAAGAGAAGCAATTAAAAAAGCTATAGAAATGGCAAACAAATTAGATATAGTTGTAATTGCAGGAAAAGGACATGAAATGTACCAAGAAGTAAAAGGGGAGTTAAAAGAATTTGATGAAAAGAAGATCATACTAGAAATAGTAGATGAACTTAAGAAAAAAGAAGAAGAGAAAAACACTAAAAAGAAGAAAAAGTAAAGGGTGAGCAAGTTGAGTTTTCAAATTAAAATACTATTAGTATCTTTTGTAGTTACAGTAGTTTTAGGATTAATAATTCTACCAATATTAAAGAAATTAAAAGTTAGTCAAGAAGAAAGAAGTGAGGGACCAAAATCACATTTAAGTAAAAAAGGTACTCCTACAATGGGAGGAATTATATCAATAGTAGCAATAATATTATTAACAGTAGCAACAGGACTATTATATGCAAAAAATGGCGAAATCGAAGTTGTAAAAAGACTAATACCTTTACTTTTTGCGGCTGTAGGATTTGGAATAGTCGGATTTATAGATGATTTCAAAAAGATGGTATTAAAAAATACAGAAGGATTAAAACCTTCATATAAAATGTTAGGATTATTGATAATAGCAGTATGTTTTGTAATTTATATATTAAATGTATTAAATATAGGATCAGATATATATATTCCAATAATTAAAACATATGTAAATATACCTGTTTGGATTTATATTCCTTTTGCAATATTAGTAATGTTAGCAACAACAAATGCTGTTAATTTAACAGATGGAATTGATGGTTTAGCAACAAGTGTAACAACAATAATTATAGCGTGTTTATCAGTAATAGGAGTTATATTTAATGTAAGAGAAGTTATCATTTTTGGAAGTATAGTTTGTGGATGTAATTTAGCATTTTTACTATTTAATTTACATCCAGCAAAAGTATTTATGGGAGATACAGGCTCTTTAATGCTAGGAGGAGTAATTGCAGGTATGGCTTTAATGCTAAAAATGCCTTTACTTTTAATATTAATAGCACTAATCCCTGTTATCGAAACTCTTTCAGTAATGATACAAGTGACTTATTTTAAGAAAACAGGAAAAAGAGTATTTAAAATGACTCCAATACATCATCATTTTGAATTATCAGGATGGAGTGAAAATAAAGTTGTTACAGTATTTAGTTTAATAACATTAGTACTTTGTATTGTTGGACTAAATATTATCTAATAAAGGAGATAAAGATGTCTAAAAATAAAAAAGTAAGAAAATTTTCTAAATTTGCTAATAACCAATTAGATTTTATCTTATTAATAGTAGTTATATTATTATTATCTCTTGGTTTAATAATGGTACTTTCGGCAAGTTCACCAACATCACTTGCTGAAACAGGAGATGATAGTTATTCATATTTTAGAAAACAAGCAATTTTTGCAGTAGTTGGTGTTATTGCAATGCTATTTATTTCTAAAATAGATTATAGATTTTGGAAGAAATTTTATAAAATTGCATATTGGGTATCAATTATTTTATTATTAATGGTGCTAATTCCAGGAATAGGAGTTTCATCTGGAGGTGCTAGTAGATGGATTAAAATATTAGGAGTTCAATTCCAACCTTCAGAACTTGCAAAAATAGGATTAATTATTTTTTATGCAAGCTATTTAACAGATCATAAAGATGAACTAAAAGGATTTTATACAGGATTTATTAAACCATTCCTATACCTAGTTCCAGTAATTTTAATTTTAATACTTATACAAGATCATTTAAGTGCGACAATTATCATAGTAGCAGTAGTAGGAATTATGATGCTTATGGCAGGCTCAAGACTTAAATACTTTTTAACTGCAGGAACAGCTGCAGGAGTGCTTGGTGCTGCAGGATTGTATTTGATGGCTAAATTTACAAGTAAAGGTGCATTTAGACTTGCAAGAATAACATCTTTCTTAAATCCTTGGGCAGATAAACAAGGCGATGGATGGCAAGTAATTCAAAGCTTATATGCAATAGGTTCTGGAGGACTATTTGGAGTTGGATTAGGTCAAAGTAAGCAAAAATACCTATACATATCAGAACCTCATACAGACTTTATCTTTGCAGTACTTGCAGAAGAATTAGGTTTTGTAGGATGTGCCGTTGTTATAGCACTATTTTGTGTATTTATTTGGAGAGGTGTTCTTACAGCAATGAAAGCTCCTGATATGTTCGGTAGTTTAGTTGCAATTGGAATAACATCATTAATAGGACTACAAGCAATAATAAATATTGCGGTTGTAACATCATCAATGCCAGTTACAGGAATGCCACTACCATTCTTTAGTTATGGAGTAACATCTTTATTAATATTATTGTGCTCTGTAGGAGTACTACTTAATATATCTAGAGCATCATCAAAAGTATAAAATAAAGTGAATTGGAGGAAGTAATGAAAGTTGTAGTTGCAGCATCACAATCTGGAGGTCATATAAATCCAGGTATAGCGATTGCTAATAAAATAAAAGAAGAAAATCCAGATGCAGAAATAACATTTATTGGAACAAAAAGAGGAATGGAAAATGATTTAGTTCCTAGAGCAGGATATAAACTAGAAACTATTGAAGCATATGGAATAGAAAGACATATATCAATCGAAAATATTAAGAAAATGTTTAAAACATTAAAAGGTTATGGAACTGCTAAAAAATTGATAAAAAAAATAAACCCAGATATAGTTATTGGAACGGGTGGATTTATATGTGGACCAGTTCTTTTAGCAGCATCAAAAAAACATATACCAACAATGTTACATGAAAGTAATGCATTTCCAGGTGTTACTGTAAAAATGTTAGCAAAAAATGTTGATACAATATTAATTGGATTTGAAGATGCAAGAAAAAAGATACATCATGCTAAAAATATAGTTTTAACAGGAAATCCTACAAAGTTTAAAAATGTAAATTTAACAGAAGAAGACAAAAAAGAAATAAGAAAAGAAAAAGGATTAGATCAAGAAAAAACTTTAATATTAGCATTTGGAGGAAGCCAAGGAGCAAAACCAATAAATGAAGCATTAACAGAAATTGCCCAAAAGAAATTAAATAAAAATTATCAAATTTTATGGTCAGCAGGACCAGGACAATATGATGTCTTTAAGGAAAAATTAAAGAAAAATAATATTGATATAGAAAAATTAGAGAATGTAAAAGTAGTCCCATATATATATGATATGGAAAAAGTTATGCAAACAGCAGACTTAATTGTTTGTAGAAGCGGAGCAATGACGATTACAGAGGTTTCTATAGCAGGAAAACCTGCAATATTTGTTCCATTATCATTTGCAGCAGAAAATCATCAAGAATATAATGCTAGAGTATTAGCAGATAAGGGAGCAGCTAAAATAATACACGATAATGAAATAAATGGCGAAAGTTTGAATAAATTAATAGAAGAGACAATTAAAGATAAAGAAGAATTAAAGAAAATGGGAGAAAAAGCAACTCAAATAGTAATGGAAAATGTAGAAGATAAAATTTATGAAGAAGTAAAAAAATTATTAAACAAATGATAAAAGGGGGAATAAACATGCCAGGTGTATATTTTAATGGAAAACTTCAAGAAGTAGAAAAATTGGATACTGCACAAATTAAAGAGGAACTTAAAAGTTTCGACATTCAAGAATCCGAAATACAAAATTCAATAGATAGTCATATAACAGAATATCTAGAAAGTATAAGGAGGAGAATGTAATGGGAAATACAAAAGATACAATAAAAAACGTGGCTAAAAATGTAGCTAAAGGAACAGGAAAGTTGGCAATTAAAGGTGCGAAGACTATGGGAAAATGTACAGCAAAAGCTTTAGTAGTAGGAGGAAAAACTGTTACATGTGCATCTTTAAGGGCACTAAGTGGAGTAGTTAAAAGTAAGGCTATGAAAAGCGTAGTTGGACTAGGATTAACTGTTGGTGCATTATATCTTTTTGGACCAGCACTTGTAACAGCAGGAGTAGTTAAAGGACTTGCTATAGATCCCTTACTTGGGAAAAATCCAAATGTTATACAAGGTGTAATGGATACTGTAAGAGGAACAAATGAAGTACTTAAAAGTATATCAGATCCTGTATTAGATGGAATTGGAGAAATACCAAAAGATTTAAGTAAAGGTATCCAAGATTTAGGAAGATAGTAGGGGGGAGCAAAAGATGAATGAAATTACAAAAGAAACTTTTAAAGAAGATATAAAAAAACTTGTAGAGGTTGAAAATCAAAAACAAATTAGATTAGCAATATTATTTGAAAATTCTTTATCAAACAGTAAAGATATAAGAATAACAGAATTTAAAGATAAATTATATTTACAAGCAAATTATTACAATACTTTAGAAGAACATAAATTTGAAATTGATAACTTAGTAAATATGTTTAAACAAAAATTAGATAAATTATTTACTGCATGCAGTAATAGATACATGAATATACAAAAAGAATTAGCTTCTGCTGTACAATCAGAAATAATTGTTATAACAAATATAAGTATAAATAAAGAAAATTTAGAAAAAGCAATAGAAAATGCAGATTCAGAAAAAATACGCTATTATACTAACAAAATAAATGCATCAATCCAAAAGAAGTTAAATTATGAAGTAATAATAAATGAATGTAATGCAAGATTGGAAAAATGTATAGAACAAATAGAAGAATTAGCAGAGAGTGTAAAAATAGATGAAGAAACTAGAGTTGTAGAAGCAAAGAAAAATAAATTTGTTGAGTTTTTGACTAAAATAATTAATAAAATTAATAATAAAAAGAACTTTAGAAATTTTATTCTACAACCATCAGAAAAGTATTTGGATGCAGTTGGTGAAAAAGTAGAAAGTTCACTTGAAACTGTATATACTCAAATTTGTGAATTTGCAATTCAAATGCAAGATAATAAAGCAAAAATAAATAATGCATATAATGCAATGCTAGCAGCATAATAAGAATAAAGAGAATTAATAAATCTAGTTATTAGAAATAATAATTAGATTTATTTTTATGGTATCGAAAAAATTGTTTTCTTCGATACCATAAAAATGTAGAAAACCAAAGATGAAAATCGCTAAGATG
>CALXPV010000042.1 GCA_944390295.1 uncultured Clostridia bacterium
TTAGATATGTATCAGAATTGATTTATGTAAATAAAAGTAGTATAATATATTTAATTGATGCTCAAGTGTAACAAGTATTTTTATTACACATAATTAATAAAACATTTGAAAGGAGAATAAACATGAAGAAGGAACGGAAAGAGGTAACAAAGTGGAGCTTTGAAGGAGTTTCAGCAGACGGAGGTATGGTATTCAGAGTTCGGACTGCGTTGCATATAGAATATGCAACAGAAGTTAAACTGATTGAATACAAAAAAGGTACAGCATGCATTGCCTTTGACCACTCTGTTCACCCCTATAGGGTAGCAGAAATTGTTGCGGGCAGTTTTTCGCAGATAAGCAATTTTAAAAATGTAGAGAAAATAGAAATTGCTTATCGAAATATAAGCATAGCTGTAACTCGGGCAGAGGGAAAGCGTAATATCATTAGCATGCTGATGAAAGCCTTTAAGATATCGTCAAATGTTAAGGAGGTTCCAGTAGACATGAAGACTTGTCAAATTCGGAAATCTCTTAAAAATGATGAAGACCGAAAAAACTGGTCGGACTCCAGGAATAATTTCTATTTTGACGAGGCAATGGAGTTTGCCTTATGCTTCAAAAATCAAAATTTTGAGTACCTTATGATTTCATCTCTCAAGGATGGAATTATAAGTGTATATCCACTTGGTGGAACTGTAGATGGGTTCTGCCGAACAATCTCAAGATGTTTTGATTCATCCAACACCTTTTATGGAATAAAAGGTGTTGAGATGAGAGTTAACCAGTTTTCAATGTTGGTTAACGAACGAAATGTAAACATCATTTTTGAGCTATATGACAGGTGCTGGAGTATAGAACATGAATTTTGGCTGAGATATACTCACTCTACAGAGTATATCAGAGAACAGTCAAAAGCTTTGAAAAAAGAATGCCGGCACAAAGCTGTAGCCGAAAAGGTAAAAGCATTCCAGAATGGCAGAGAGTTTGATTTAAAAATAACTGCAGCATCTGACTGGGAGAAATACAAGAGAGAGTATATTGGAGATTATGGAGAAGCAATAATAAGATATGCAATCTTATGGATCCAGTATATGGAATATCTCACAAAAAAGTATGAATTCCAACTTTCAAAAATTTGGGATAAATGTTCAAGGTTAGCCGATTTAGAAGGCGTGAATTATTTTATGAAAAATGATGCTGCGAACATAATTTCCCATGTTTGGAAGCACGGAGAAGAGTTCTACAAGATGTACACGAAAGGAACAGTTAATCCAGCAGTTTTAACACTTTCCGCATAATCCATCAAAATGTTTATGAAATGAAGAGGCAAGATATATTATATCAAGCCCCTTCATTTCTTTTTAAATCTAAGCTATAATAATAGATATATAACAGAAAGGAAACCAAAATGTTAGAAGGATTAAAAGAATGTAAATTATGTCCACATAATTGTAAAGTAAATAGATTAGAAGGAAAAATTGGAAGATGCAAAGCTACAGACAAGATAAAAATAGCATTAGTATCATTACATCATTTCGAAGAGCCTTGTATTAGTGGTACAAATGGTTCTGGAACAATATTTTTTTCAAATTGTAATTTTAATTGTGTATTTTGCCAAAATTATGAAATAAGTCAAAAGGGATTTGGAAAAGAAATAAGCATAGATTGTTTAGCTGAAAAAATGATAGAACAGCAAGAAAAAGGAGCACATAATATAAATTTGGTAACACCTGTCATGTATGTTTATCACATTATAGAAGCAATAAAAATAGCTAGAAAAAAAGGATTAAAAATACCTATAATATATAATTCAAATGGTTATGAAAATATAGAAACATTAAAATTATTAGAAGGATACATAGATGTATACCTACCAGATTTTAAATATACAGATAATGCTTTGGCAAAGGAATATTCAAATGTAAATAATTATTTCGAAATAACATCTAATGCAATAAAAGAAATGTATAGACAAGTAGGAGCACCAAAATTTGATGAAAATGGAATAATACAAGGAGGAGTAATTATTAGACATTTGATTTTGCCAGAAGCAATAGAAAATAGCAAAAAAGTATTAAAATGGATTATAGATAATATAGGTAAAGATGTATATATAAGCATTATGGCACAATATTTTCCTACATATAAGGCAAAAAATATGAAGAAAATAAACAGAAAACTTACAACAGAAGAATATAAAGAAATAGAAAATTATATGTATGAAATAGGAATAGAGAATGGATACATACAAGAATTAGGCGAGCATGAAGAAGAATATGTGCCAAAATGGAGAGAAAATATATAATTTAGTTAAACAAAAGTAACAAAAGAGAATTCTATTAAGAATTCTCTTTAAAATTATCTAAACTAGTATAAAGAATAGTTTGACTAAAAGTTTTATATAATATAAAATAGTATATGACAATTTTTAGGATTGTTCTTAAATTTTGAAACTTTAAATACGGAGGTAAGTATATGAAAGTTACATATGAAGATAAAGTATTAGAAATTAATGAGCCACAAAAAGTAATAGACCTTTTTAAAGATGAATGTAGTAATGGAAATATTATAGCATGTAAATGTAATAACCAAATTCAATCACTTAATCATATTATTAAAGAAGATAGTAAAATAGAGTTTATAGATACTAAAGACAAAGATGGCCAAAAAATATATATAAGAGGATTAACATATATTATGGCAAAAGCATTGTCGGAAACATATCCAAAGGCACTATTAACTGTTGATTATCAACTTTCAAATTCTATGTTTTTTGAAATAGATAATATGAAAATAACAGATGAAATGATAGAAAAAATAGATAAAAGAATGACTGAAATTATTAATCAAGATTTACCTATTAAAAAGGTTGTAATGACAAAGGAAGAAGCTAATGACTTTTATGAAGTAAATAAAACTTTAAAAGGAATTTTACAAAAAGACATAGAGAAAAGAGATCACGTAACATTATATTATTGCGAAGATTATTATAATTATTTTTATGGGGTAATGCCAATATCTACAGGATATATGAAAATTTATAAATTAGAAAAATATAAACATGGATTTTTAATAAGATATCCTAACAGAAAAGATACAACTAAATTACAACCATTTGTTGATAATCAAAAACTTTTATCAGCATTACAAGATTACGAAAATATTCATAGACTATTAGATATAAATACATTATATAAATTAAATACTAAAGTAAAAAATGGTGAGGCAAAACATATTGTTTTATTAGATGAAGCTTTACATGAAAAGAAAATATCTCAAATAGCTGATAAAATAAATCAAAACAGAAATGTAAAAGTTGTATTAATTGCAGGACCATCTTCATCAGGAAAAACAACTTTTGCACAAAGACTAGGTTTACAATTAGAATTAAATGGTTTAAGACCTGTTACAATCTCAGTAGACAATTATTTTGTAGAAAGAGAAGATACTCCAAAAGATGAAAATGGAGAATACGATTTTGAAGATATAAATGCTATAGATATGGAATTATTTAATAATCAACTTATCAGCTTATTAAATGGAGAAGAAGTAGAAACTCCTACATTTAATTTCCATACAGGACATAAAGAATTTAATGGAAATAAAATGAAATTAAATAAAAATGATGTATTAGTAATAGAAGGAATACATTGTTTAAATGATAAGTTAACTGCACAAATTCCTAAGGAAAATAAATTTAAAATTTATATAAGTGCATTAAACGTATTAAATATAGATTACTTTAATAGAATTTCTACAACAGATTCTAGATTATTAAGAAGAATTGTAAGAGATTATCAATTTAGAGGATATTCTGCACTTCATACTTTAAAAATGTGGCCATCAGTAAATAGGGGGGAAGAAAAGAATATATTCCCATATCAAGAAGAAGCAGATGTTATGTTTAATACATCATTAATTTACGAGATATCTGTATTAAAATCTATGGTACTTCCATTATTAGAAGAAATTGATAATAGTGTACCAGAATATTCAGAAGCAAGAAGATTATGTGATATATTACAATATTTTGAAGAGATGCCAGTAGACTTAATTCCAACAAATTCTTTACTAAGAGAATTTTTAGGTAAAGGTGATTTTAAATATTAAGGAGGAGTGCATAATATATAAATATTGTGCAAAATAAAATGTTAGAAAATAGTAAATTTACAGAAATAGATGAAGAATTTATATGTGAAAATTGTGGGAAATTAGTACCAAAATTAGAATATTCTTGTAGAAATCACTGTCCATATTGTTTACATTCTAAACATGTAGATGTAAATCCAGGCGATAGAGCAGAAGAATGCCACGGAGATTTAAAACCAATAGGGATAGAAATGAACAGTAAAAAAGGATATGTGATAGTATTTAAATGCGAAAAATGTGGAGCTATAAGAAAAAATAAAGCAGCAAAAGATGATAATATGGATTTAATTATAAAATTAAGTAGTAATCCAATATAGTATAATGAACTTTAAGGGTGTTGTGTTTTTTATCTACCCTTAAAGTTCATTTTGTTTTTAAGCACCGATATTTAGACGATTGCAAAGTATAAGCTATTTATTTTTTGACTATTTACATAAAATGATATATAATAACTACGTAATAAATAGAAGGAAGACCATTACATTGCTGTGCAATAAGTGGCAGAAAGGGACAAAAAAATGGAGAAAGTAAAGTTTGAGGTTAATGGAGTTTTGTATATGTTAAGTGAAAAGAAAGAATATGGACGAAATACATATAATCTTTCTTCACAATGTGGTAATTCCCTAAATTTATTAATACGAAAGGAGATTGTTAAAACTCCTGACGGAAGAGAAAAAATATATTTTGGTTATAATCCACAAAGTATAGGAGTTTCTACAGATATGGCAGTAGCAGAAGCTGCAATAGACTACCTTAAAGAACATGAAAAGTAATTACAATTTTTTAGGACCAAAAGGAAGACATCTCTTAAACAGGGATGGCTTTTTTGTTGTATAGGGAAAATTACTTTTTCCTATACAACAAAAATAAGATTGCACAGAAAAATTGCATAGCAATTTTTCGCATCTACAAATCTTTACGCTTCTTCGAGAACTTAAATATAAATAGTTAAATTAAAAAAGTAGAGAAAAGTTCTCGTGAAGCGAGATTTGTTCTAGTATAGGAAAAATCGAGTTTTTCCTATACTAGAATGTCGCTTTGCTCTAACAACTGCACTCAATTTTACTTGCGTAAAATTGGCGCACGAACAAAGACGCGACATGTTAGTTAACTAAAATGTTAGAGTATTGAAATCATGTCGCTTTTGTTCTTTTATAAGAAATATTATCGATTATACATAATTTAATTTTATGTAAATATGTGCTATAATGAAGTATACGAATTTATAATTTTAAAAAAGGGGGTTTAACGTTAACTTTCCTTCCCAGTCTTTAGGCTGTTTATATATAGAAAACAATAAAAGAAAAAAGAGGAAAAAAATATGAAAGAAATGAAATTTAAAGGAAAACTAGTGAAGGCTTATCGGGGATACGAATCAAAGGACTTTGGTCAGTGGCTTGTTAACAAGTTACATGGCCGGATGCCACGAAAAGACTGGTTATATCCGCAGGAATGTGACTATGTCAGACTGCAGGATCTAGCGTACAGATATTGTTACATTGTACTGCTGGATGAAAAACCAGCAAACGGTGAGCGAATAACAATGGGACATCACTTCACTGCATACGAGGTAGAACTCGAAGAAATGTGGCGAGGTAAAACTGTCCACACAAAGGCAATTGCCTTTGTAAAAAAGTAACAAATTAACCCACTTTAAACTAATAGGCAGGCACTGTAAAAAGTGTCTGCCTGTTAGCTTTCCTATATAATAAGGCCGAAGTTACCTATATTTCTCTATTTAAATTTCCATTTGTATATGTAGAACCTTCTAATCTATTTCCTTTTGAAATTGTAGAGATTGCCTCATTAATTTCATCAATATTTTCATCTAATATATTAATTCTACAAGATTTAGCATTAAAATCTTTTGTTTCAATTGATGTTATTCTACTATTAAAAACAGTTGTAACAGTTTGAATATTATCAGGTATAAATCTAAATTCAAAACCTAATCTATCAACTAAAGCATATTTTTTAGAAGTATCAAAACATTTTTTATCACAATTTGGATAACATTTATTAGACTTTCCTAAAAAACAATAATTTGTGTTCATAACTGGAAGCTTACCATATGCAAAGACTTCTAATTTGTCACCATAAGAGTTACAAAGTGCTAAAATATTAGATTTATTTAGTTCTGGAGAAACTTCTATTAAATCTATACCATAATCCAATAATTCTCTTATAGTATTGTCATTAAACACATTAAGTGTATAATTTGCTATAAGTTTTAATTTATTACCATATTGTCTGTTTACAAATTTTAGATATTCAACATTTCCAATATTAGAAAAGACAATTCCTCTAATATCAAAATTTTCAATAGCAGATTTTAAATAATTAGCTAATAAATTTTTATAATTACCACGAATAATTATTGGCATATATACATAAATATCAGCTTTTTTAGAAAGTATATTTATAATATTAAAATATTTATTATTGTAAAAATATTTTAAAGGAATATAGCACTTAGAAAAATTATTTAGTTTTGAATAATCTAAGGTTTCATTTAAAACATTAAAACAAATAGATAATTCTTTATTAGATATTTTTGGCGAAATATTTTTTATAGAAGAATATTCTATTTTTAAATCTCTTTTAAAAGTATTCATAGCAATCATTTCAATTTCACCCAAAGCTTGTCTTCTAAGTTCATTAATAATACTAATATTAGGAATAAATAGATTAGAGTCCATTTGTACATTAATATCATTAAATTCAAATTGTGTATTAGATGTCTTTTTTAATTGTGTAATAATTCTATCAACATCCAATGGTTTATTAATTGCCTTAACAGCAATACTTTCAGATTTTTGGGTTACAGTAATATTGTTATATATGCTATCTTTTGTATTGATGGTAGAAACTTTTAATATTATAGGTTCTCCTTCTCTTAGCGTAATATTAGCATTTAAAGGTATTTTTATATTTTCAGTATTTGTAAAAGAAGAATTTGCATCATTTGATAAATTCTTACTTGTTAATTTGTAAATTTTTGAACCTAAAGATATTTTGCCTTTCATTCTACCAATTGTTATTTTATCATCTTTATTAGCTGTTTCTACATTTTTTCCATTTCTCATAAGTTCAGAAACAGTATATTTTTTATGATCATTATCAAAAGATACCACATCTCCAATTGAAATAGAATTATGTAATGTAAAAGATACATATCCTTTATTAGAAGAATAATTAGAAATATTACCAATATATATTCCAGCATTATTAGGCTTTTCTGGATATACAAAATCAGTATTTGGTGAGTTTTGTAAATGTCCAGAAGAAAATCCACCTCTATTGAAAACTTGTAACAAATCGTTCATATCTTTTTTATCTATAACATAATTTTCTTTATTTAGATATTTATCAATATATTTACGATATATTCGTGTAACTGTAGCTACATACTCAGGTTTTTTCATTCTTCCTTCTATTTTAAAGCAACTAACACCAGCATCAATTAAGTCTGGAATAAATTCTAAACCACATAAATCTTTTGGACTCATTAAATATTTAAAATTATTGTCTATACCATTAACCTTATATGGTAATCTACATGGCTGTGCACATTTTCCTCTGTTTCCAGAACGACCACCTATCATACTAGATAATAAGCATTGTCCAGAATAAGAAAGACACAGTGCACCATGAATAAATACTTCTGTTTCAATATTGGTTTTTTGACAGATATCATATATTTCAGAAATAGGTAATTCTCTAGAAAGAACAGCTCTTTTAAAACCAAACTTTTCTAGTGTTTGCACACATTCTAAATTATGAATAGTCATTTGAGTGCTTCCATGTACATCAAGCCCAGGGAAGTGATTAATTAAATAGCGAGCTAATCCAAAATCTTGAACAATAATTGCATCTATTCCACAATTATATGCATGTTCTGCAAGTTTTATAGCGTCTTCAAATTCATCATCAGTAATTAATGTGTTTAAAGTTAAATGTGTTTTTACATTTCTAAGTTTTGCATAGTTAATTGCCATTTCTAGTGTTTCATTATCAAAATTATTAGCAAAAGCACGGGCACTAAAAGAACTGGCACCAAAGTACACGCTATCTGCACCATTTTGAACCGCAGCTTTTAAACACTCGAAATCTCCAGCAGGAGCTAGTAGTTCCAAAAAAATCACCTCTTTAATTGTTTTATAATACTATGCTTACATTGTAACACAAAAAAACAAAATAGCATAATATATTATATAAAAGTGCTAAAACATAATTAATAAATAAGGAGGGAATATTATGCAAGAGGAAAGAGGCATGAATTGCGGATGCAATAATGGTGGATTATTTGGAAATATGTTTTGTGGATGTGGAAATAGCGAAATATTATTTTTTATAATAATATTCTTACTATTATTCACTAATTTTGGTTGCTGTGGAGAGTGCAGATAATTCTAAATATTTAAATAGTAAAATTCCCCTATTTTAAGATTTTAAATAGGGGAAAAATACTTGTAAAAAAAATATACTTAGTGTAAAATATGGAAATGAAGAGATTATATTAGGAGGAATTTAAATTGAGACTATTAGATATGAATAGCAAAGAAGATAGAGCTAAGTATACAAAATTTTTAGAAGGACATGAAAGATGTAATTTTCAACAATCTTTAGAGTGGTCAAAAGTAAAAAACTTTTGGGAAAATGAAGTTATATTAGCCGAAGATGAAAATGGAAATATAATTGGTTCTTTAAGTGTATTATTAAGAAAAATTCCTGTTTTTGGATATTTAATGTATTCTTCAAGAGGACCAGTTTGTGATATACATGATGAAGCAGTTTTAAAACAATTAACAGATGGAGCAAAAGAACTTGCCAAAAAATATCATGCAATGGTATTAAAAATTGAACCAGATATAAAAAGTGATGATAAAGAATTTAGAGATTTAGTTACAAAACTTGGATATAAAATAAAAGATGATGCAAAAGATTTTAGAGATGAAATTCAACCAAGATATGTATTTAGATTAGATATAAAAGGTAAAACAGAAGACGAAATATTTAAAAATTTACATTCTAAAACAAGATATAATGTAAGACTTGCTGGAAGAAAAGGTGTTTCAGTAAAAGAAGGAACTAAAGAAGATTTAAAAGACTTCCATAAAATTATGATAGAAACAGGAAAAAGAGATGGATTTATGATAAGACCATTAGAATATTTTGAGCAAATGTATGATGCACTAGCTCCAGAACATATGAAAGTTTTAATGGCTTATTATGATGGAAAACCAATTTCTGGAGTGATTCCAATAATGTATGGTAACAAAACTTGGTATTTATATGGGGCAAGCAGTAATGAACACAGAAACTTAATGCCTAACTACTTATTGCAATGGGAAATGATAAAAATTGCTTTAAATAGAGGTGATGATGTATATGACTTAAGAGGTGTTTCTGGAGTTGTAGATAAAGATCATCCTCAATATGGATTATATAGATTTAAACAAGGTTTTGGAGCAGAATTTACAGAATTTATAGGAGAAGTTCATATGGATTACGCACCTGTAAGATATGGATTATATAAAGTTTCAGAAAAAGTGTTTAAAAGATTAAGAACAATATTTATGAACAAAAATAAGAAAAAACGTAAAAAATAAAGAGGAGAACAAATTGAGCGTTTTAATAGTAGAAAAAGAAAATTTAAAGCATAATATTAGACAAATAAAAGAATATGCCAAAGAAAATGGAAATCCACAAATTATTGCTATAGTAAAATCTAATGGATATGGATTAGGTTTAAAAGAATATTCAGAATTTTTAATAAATAATGGTATTAATTTCCTTGCTGTAGCAAATTGTGAAGAAGCAATAAAACTTAGAAAATTTGGAATTAAAGAACAAATTTTAATGATGTCTTCTACTGCATTAAAAGATGAAATTAAAGAAATGGTAGAAAATAATATAACTATAACTATTGGATCAAAAGAAGCAAAACAGAATTTAATAGAAATAGTAAAAGAATTAAAAATCAAACCAAAAGTTCATATAAAAATAGATACTGGTTTTGGAAGATATGGATATTTATATACTGATAAGGAAACAATATTAAACGAGATTAAAGAATTAAAAGAGTATGTAGATATTGATGGAATATTTTCACATTTTTCAACATCTTTTTATAAAGAAAGATGGACAAACTTACAATTTGAAAGATTTAAGGAAATATTGGACTATTTGGAACAAAATAATATAAATATAAAAATGAAACATATAAGTAATTCTTCAGCATTTATTAGATTTCCACAAATGAACCTTAATACAGTAAGAATAGGCTCAGCGTTTTTGGGAAGAATTGCAGTAGGTAATAAATTAGGATTAAGAAAAATAGGATATTTAGAAAGTGAAATTTCTGAAATTAAAACATTACCAAAAGGATTTAACATAGGATATTCTAATACATATACTACCAAAAAAGAAACAAAAGTCGCTTTGGTGGAAACAGGATATGCAGAAGGATTTCATATGAAGCTAGAAAAGGACATGTTATCATTTAGCAATAAAATAAGATATGCAATACAAGACATAAAGAAGATTTTTAAAAATACTAAATTATTTGTAGAAATAAATAATAAAAAATATTATATTTTAGGAAGAATTGGAATGTATCATGTAACAATAGATATTACAAATGAAGAATTTAAAATAGGTCAAAAAGTAAAAATGAATGCAAATCCGTTATATGTTGATTCTTCAGTTAGGAGGGTATATAGATAATGGAAAAAGTAAAAAAGAATGGATTTTTTAGAAAATTAAAAAATAGTATTTTTAGTTTTGATTCATATCAAGAATTTGCTACAGAAAGTTGGAAATCTGGAATATTATATGGACTAAAATTAGTTTTAATAGTTTCAATAATATTAGGAATTGCAATTTCTATTGTACAAGTTACAAAAACAGTTCCTGAATTATTTAATTATATAAGAAATGATCTTCCAGATTTTAATTACTCAGAAGGCAAATTAGAAGTAAAAAATGAAAATAAAGTATTAGTTGATAATGATAGTCAAATAATAATAGCAGATACAGGAGATTCATCAGAAGAAAAAACTAATGAGTATAAAGAAAAAATAAACTTATATTCAATAGGTGTTTTAGTTACTAAAGATAAAATATATGCAAAATCACCAGTAAACAATGGTGAAATAGAAGAAATGAATATTTCTGATTTATTACAAGGTTATGGAATTGATTCATTTAATAAAGAAGAATTAGTAAATCAAATTAATAGCATAAATATGGTATCTTTGGGTGTAAGTTTAGCATTTGCAGTATTTATTATTGCATTTATGATGCTTCTAACATATGTAATACTAGATGTAATAATTTTAGCATTATTAGTAAATATATTTGCTATGATTTTAGGTGTAAGAATGAAAGCAGTAGCATGTTTTAATATAGCTATACATTCACTTACATTATCTTTAATTTTATTACTAGCATATCAAATAGTGTTATTAACAATAGGATTTGAAATTAAATATTTCTCAATAATGTACAGAGGAATTTCTTATATATATGCATTTACTGCATTAATTTTAATTAGATCTACATTAATAAAACAAAAGATGGAATTAACAGCAATTATACAAAAACAAAAAGAAATAAAAGAAAATATGGAAAAACAAGAAGAGGATAAAAAAGAAGAAGAAAATACAAAAGAAAATAAGAAAGATGAAAAGAAACCAGAAAAAGACGAAAAGGAAGAAAAAGAAAATTTAGGAAATGAAGCGAATGGAGAAGTATAAGTAAGGAGGAAGACAATATAAATGAAAGAGCAAGAAAATAAGAATGAAAACAAGAAAAACTCTAAAGAGCAAAAAAAGGTTCTGATTTCTTCTATTATTTTAATTATACTAATTATTGGAGTATCAATTGCATCGTATTTTCTTTTTAATAATGATAAAAAGGAAAAGGACGAACTTATTTTACCTTATACAGAATTAATTAAAAATATAAATAATGATAGTGTAGAAAAAATAGAAATGACAACTGGAAGTACAACAGTTAAGGTAAAACTAAAAAATGAAGAAAAAGAAAAAACAACTATTGTTCCAAGCTTGCAAGCTTTTACAGAATATATGCAAACAAAAGTAGAAGAGGGTAGCAAAATAGAATTAATACAAAAAGAACCAAATGTATTTTTAAGAATAGGTGATGCATTATTTACTTTATTACCAACAATATTATTAGTTGCATTATTTATAATGTTATTTAAAATGCAAGGCTTGGGAGATAAAGGAAAAGTTTATGACAGTGAAGAAAGAGATACAAATACTAGATTTGAAGATGTAGCAGGTCTTGACGAAGAAAAAGAAGAAATGGTAGAAATAGTAAACTTCTTAAAGAAACCAGAAGAATTTTACGAAATGGGAGCAAAAGTTCCAAGAGGAGTTTTATTATGTGGAAAGCCAGGTACAGGTAAAACTTTAATTGCAAAGGCAATAGCAGGAGAAGCAAATGTACCATTTATTTCTATGAGTGGTTCAGAATTTATAGAAATGTTTGCTGGACTTGGTGCATCAAGAGTTAGAAAACTATTTGAAAAAGCAAGAAAACTTGCACCATGTATTGTATTTATTGACGAAATAGATGCAATCGGAGCAAGAAGAACAAGTGCAAGTGGTGCAGAATCAGAAAATAATCAAACATTAAACCAATTACTAGTAGAGATGGATGGTTTTGAATCTGATGAAACAATTATAGTATTAGCTGCAACAAATAGACCAGAAATGCTAGATCAAGCGTTATTAAGACCTGGAAGATTTGACAGACAAATTATTATAAATTCACCAGATCAAAAAGGAAGAGAAGAAATATTAAAAATCCATAGTAAAGGTAAAAAGATTGACGAAGATATTGATTTTAAAGATATTGCAGAAGATACAGCAGGATTTACAGGAGCAGAACTTGCAAATATTTTAAATGAGGCTGCAATAATTGCGACAACAAATAAGCATAAATCAATAAATAGAGATGATATAGAAGAGGCTATAAAGAAAGTTACAGTAGGACTTGAAAAACATAGTAGAGTTATATCAGATAAAGATAAAAAATTAACAGCATATCATGAAGCAGGACATGCAGTAGTAAGTAGATACTTAGAAACACAAAATGATATAAAAGAAGTTTCTATTATACCAAGAGGCGTTGCTGGTGGATATACAATGTATAAAACTAATGAAGATAAATATTATATTTCTAAAACAGAGATGGAAGAAAAATTAGTTGCATTACTTGGAGGAAGAGCTGCAGAAAAATTAGTTTTAGATGATATATCTACAGGAGCAAGTAATGACTTAGAAGTTGCAACAAATATTGCAAGAGATATGATTACTGTTTATGGAATGAGTGATACAATAGGACCAATATCATTAAAAGATTCAGAAAATCCAAATCAAATGATTTTATACGGAGAAAAAATGCAAGACGCAATAGGAGCTGAAATAAAAATATTAATAGATACAGCGTATAGAAATGCACAAAAATTATTAATAGAACATAGAGATAAATTAGATGCTGTTGCAAATGTATTATTACAAAAAGAAAAAATTACAGAAAAAGAATTTTATGAAATATTTAATGATTAATATTTAAACGATAAAAAGAGTTTTAGTTATAAAAACTAAAACTCTTTTTAACATAATATGTAATTGAAAATCAACTTAATCTGTCAATAATTTTTGAATATTTCACTAAAAAATAGATATATTTTATTAGCGAATATTTCACCATATGTATAATCTT
>CALXPV010000043.1 GCA_944390295.1 uncultured Clostridia bacterium
AATAAATGGAATATTGAATGCATATATTTATGTTTTTTCCCTAAACCATAAAGAATAGCTCCAACTGTATATGATAATCCTCCTAGCAATAACAAAACAAAACCTGCTGTTCCTAATAATTCTGGTAATAGATTTATCTTAAATACAATACACCATCCCATTACCAAATAGCATATCATCGAAAAGACTTTAAATTTCTTTATATCTATAGAATTTAGAACTATTCCAAGTATTGCTACAAACCATATAACTCCAAAAATTGTCCAACCTAATACAGTACTATATTCTCTTAAAGTACATAATGCAAATGGAGTATATGAACCTGCAATTAATAAATATATAGAACAATGATCCAATACTTGAAATACTTTTTTAGCTTTTCTTTTAGGATTTAATCCATGGTATATGCTAGACATTGTATATAAAATTATCATTGTAACACCATATATTGCACCACTAACTACTCCATATCCATTTCCATGAATAGCCGCAAATACAACACATAAAACAAGTGCCACAATTCCAAGTGCTCCACCTACAATATGTGAAGTCATATTAAAAATTTCTTCTCCCTTTGTATATTTAGGAAGTATTCTATCACTTAATTTTGTTCTCTCCATAACTCTCCTAACTAATTTTCAAATATTCTTTTAAAGATTCTAAATTCTTTTCTGCTTCTGCAATTCCTTCTTTATATAAATTTTCTAATTTTTCTTTATCCTTTTCAAGTCTTGAAACAGTTACCTCTTTTTCTGGTCTTATTATAAAAATCTTTCCCTCTTTTTCTAAATCTATTAATTCATCTTGTAATTTATTATACCTTTCTGGCATTGTATTTAATTTTTCAATTAATTTTGGATATTTATGATATGCAAGCTTATATAATTTCTTCATTTTATCAGAAATCATTGGTTTTCTATATGTTTTATCTCTAGTTAATACTACAACTATTTTTTCATATCCTTGCTCCAATGCCCATTTTACAGGAATACTTGTTGTAACCGCTCCATCTAAATAATGATTATCATTTATTTCTACCATTGCAGATGCAAGAGGCATACTTGATGATGCTTGTGCAGCCTTGAATAAATCTTTACAATTGCTTCTTTCTAAATATTCAGTTTCAGCTTTTTCACAATTTGTTGCAACAATTACAAATCTTTGATTAGTATTTTCAAAAGATTTAAAATCAAAAGGAACTTTATTTTCTGAGATATCTCCAAATAAATAGTCATATCCTATTATTCCTTTATTCTTTATAAAAGCTTTTCTTCCTATATATCTTGGATCATCACAGTATTCTAAATTTATTTTTGCAGATCTTCCTGGCTGTTTTGATATATAACTCATTGCATTTAATGCTCCTGCAGAAACTCCTGCAACACATTCAAATTCCATATTATTTTTTAAAAATGTATCTAATACACCAGATGTATACATTCCTCTTAATGCTCCACCTTCTAATACTAATGCTGCTTTTATCATTTTTATTCCTCCTAATAACATCCTTATTTTACCACAAATATTTTTGTTTAGTGTAAATTTTGTGTAAATTATTTCTTAAGATTAAATTAATAGCAAATTTCAATTTAATTGTAAATAAAAATTTTTAGCAAGGTTGTATTTTATGTCAATCTGTTATATAATATATGCCAATGTAACTGTTGGATGGTGTTGAACAGGAGGCTTATATGAAAGACAATGAATTAAAACAGTACATTCGCAAAACAATAGAAGCAGAATTAAAAAAATATGTTCCTGACTTTATTTTACAAAAAGAAATATTAAAGGAACAATGTAGTTTTAATTCTCTTTCTGAATTCTTAATCAAGCTTGGTATAATTGGAGAGAGAAACTCTAGAGGTCTTGAAGCCACAGAGTTTGCTTTTAAGCAATATATAGAAAATGGTATCCAACCCGGAAACGAGTTATATGATTTATTAAAAAGGTCTGGATATTATGAAAGACTTTTGACATGGTCAAAAGATATAGCTCTAAAAGCTCAAACACCTCTATACCAGATTGTGTTTGCGATGTATGGTGATAAGCATCTAACAAACACACAATTTGTCGTTGTAGCAGGTAATTATTATAAGGCTAAAATGGCAGAAAAAAACAAGTAACATAGCAAAAGCACTTAGTTTTATTACACCTAAGTGCTTTTTACATTATCTTTATTTTATACTTTTCTATTTTATTTTGCTATCTTCAAATCTGCCACTAAAAGTTGCCATCGCCTCATCATAGCCTGCTTCAATATATTTTCTAGCCTCTTCTTTACTTCCAATTATATCAACATCTTTACAATCAACTTGTATTATTAAATCTGCAGCTTCTCTTTGCCAAATAATAGCAGATCTTCTCATACTTTGAAAAGTATTTCTTATTCCTGTAATAATATTTACTTTCTTCTGATTAGTTTTCTTATGATATATATTTTCTACACCTATAACATAATCTACAAATTGATTCATTCTGTGTGTTGGAATATTATGTGTCATTCCTCCATCTAAAAATTGATGAAGTTTTCCATCAATATAAACATCATTTGGAACTGACATTTTTTAGTAGTACTTCTTTCATGTTTCTAATCTCATTAATATTTTCTAAACATGCAACAATAATACTTACTATTGCAATTCCACCATAAATCCAAAGTAAAAGTAATGGAATAATCGCTATACTAATTATACAGAATATAATTAAAAGCGTAACTATCATTATAAGATTAATAATTGGAATCATTGAAAAATATTTCTTCATTTATATCACCACAAATCAAAATATATTAATATAACGTTAACTTATACGAATACTCCAAGAGTATTTTCTTACTGCGCCTGTACATCCCCTTCGGACGCATTTTCTTTTTACTTTCCTTTTCATTCCAAACAAAAAAACTAGTAACTTTCGTTACTAGTTTTCTGTTTGGCTGGGCTGGCAAGATTCGAACTTGCGCATGCCAGAGTCAAAGTCTGGTGCCTTACCGCTTGGCTACAGCCCAATATGATTAATTTTTCTACATTGTATTCGCATACTGAATTTGTAGTTCACTTCGTTCACACAACTTCAGCAGCTACAGCCCAATATAATATCTGGGGTGAGTACTGGGATTCGAACCCAGGATCTCCAGTGCCACAAACTGGCGCGTTAACCAACTACGCCATACTCACCATCTCTTGCGGACAACTAATATTTTAAACCATTTTATATTAGTTTGTCAACGTTTTTTTTAATTTTTTATAATTAAATTTATTTTTTATCTAAAAATGTTGATTTTACTGTTTTTTGATTATATTATATAATTCATAAAAATACACAGGAGGTATATGTTTATGGTTAAAGCTTTTATGTCTCTTAAGTTTCATGATGGAGAAGAAGACAAACAAAAAGTTAACGACATCACTGTGGCACTAGAAAATGCAGGAATTATAAACTATGTTATGGTTCGGGATTGTGAAAAATACGGTAAATCCCCAATTCCTGAAGGCTTAAACTTAATGCCTGACTTTGCTTTTCCAAAAATGGCTGAGTCAGACATGCTTATAGTGGAATTTACGGAAAAAGGCGTAGGACTCGGAATGGGTGCTGGCTTCGCATCTGCTTTAGACAAACCAATCTATGTAATCGCCAAGACCGGAAGCGATATTTCTTCTACAATGAAGAGTGTTGCAAGAGAAATTATCTTTTATGATAAGCCTGAAGAGCTTACACCAAGATTTAAGGAAATCTCTAAAAATTTCCACATTCCACCAATCATTTTGGCATCACAATCTGAATATAGAAAAAAGATGCTAAAAGAAACTTTAGGGGCTATTCCTTTTAGTGTAATAGCAAGTCATTCAGAAGAAATCTCGTTTGATTCTGATGAATTTGACGCTCAACTTAAAGGAATTGCATTGCAAAAGGCACTTACTGTGCTTAATCTTACTAGGCACAGAGGTAAACGAATAATTATTGGCTGTGATCAAAACATTGTGTTTAATAACACATTAATTGGTAAGCCAAAAAACATGACCGAAGCATATGAACTTCTTTGTTCTATGCAAGGTAGTAACCAAATATATTCACATGTTGCAAATGTCATTATTATTGCTGATAAAGATAATATTGTGAAACAGACAGCAAAATATGATATAGCAAGGATGAGCATGGATAAAATTTCAGAAGATGAACTTATTTCTTTTTTGGAAAAAGGCACAACATTAAAATGTTGTGGAGGTTTTAATATCTCTGATGCTCCTTTTGTTCATCTTGAAGAAGGTTCAATGTCAACCGCTATGGGAATGACAACAGAGTTTGTAAAGGACTTCATTTCTAAAATTTAATCTATGTTTTAAAGGGAGTTGCAATCTCAGATTGTAACTCCCTTTGATTTAACACCAAAGTTCTGAGGACTTTGTCCTTGTATCATTACTCAAGTAATACAGCGATTCGTCTATTAGCTTTTGAGCCTGATAGAGACAAAAACACATAATACCTAAAATAATTAGTTTCTCTGCTAGCAAACTATTTGTCAGTTTAAGCATAAATGCAAAAAACATTCCTAAAACAGACATAACTAAGGAATAAGTTTGCCTTTTCACTTCTTGAATTTTTAATTCTCTGGGAATTTCTAAAATTTCATCTTGTATCGTTTTATAACAAAAGATGTTTCTTAGCTTCCGGAGATTTTCAGATAATTTTTTCATTTTCTTTCCTCCCATTATTAATTATTAAATTTATTTGGATGTATAGTATTAATATATTTATTATACCATACTTTACATATGGAGGAACAATGGACTCGAGCTACATCAATGCAGCTGGCAAACTGCGCGACCTCAACAGGGGTCGGATGACCTATCTCTTTCCGTTGGATCGAGATGGTGATATCTTCCTGGTAACCGACTTGGATCTCGCCAAGGCTTGCATCCCTCGTGGATACAGCTTTGACACCAAGAGCAACCTCTATCGCTCCCTCAAGGGACCTCGGTTTGCTCTTCCTGTCGTCTTGCTGGAGGATGTCCTGCTCTAAGCACACGAGCTTTCCCTTATTGCAAGGTGGGAGCTCGATTTAATTTGTAAAATATGCTAAAACATGATATAATAAAAGTTACAATAATAATTCAGGAGGAAAAATGTTATGAGGAAAAAATTTTTTGCAACACTGATGATAGTAACAGCTTTTGCTGTTACTGGATGTACTTCTAATCCTCAGGTTGAACTGCCTGAGGAGCATTCCACTGCCAATAAGCCGGGCTTCGGAGACGAAGCACGGAAGTATTTGGTAGAAGGCAACAACAATGTCTGCGTTTATACGCTTGAAGAAGACATAGTATGGCTTCTTGTGACGGAAAATGCAGATGCTGGCGAGGACAGATTTCCGTGCTACGCCGATGCCTTCGAAATGGATCTCGGCGGAACACCCGTGGCAATCGCACAGGATCTTAGCTCTGTTCTCATAAAAAATGAGGATGGAACATTTAAGGTTCAAATGAATGTCCGTGGAGACGACGAGGAAACGGACATCTCGCCAACCAAATTCGATGCAAACACCGATGAAACGGTGTACATCGAGCTCTATTCCGAGTAACAAACAAAGAGCATATGTGTGCGTTTAAGCCACATATGCTTTTCTGTTTTATAATTGGTGGAGGTGAGGAGAGTCGAACTCCTGTCCATCAACCCGTCCATACGAATTTCTCCGAGTGCAGTTTATTATTTAAATTTCCTAATATAAATTGATTAATAAACAAAACAATTTATATAGTATCTCTTAATTACCCACTATTCCAGAGAACTAATAGTTTCGTTTCCTACTTTAATTTGGCGCCTAAATTATAACAGTAGGCTTTATAATTTAAACGACGTTGCAACTAGGCAGCGTAAGCTAATTCTTCGTTATTAGCGTTTATATTTAGTTTTGCTTTTTTATAGTGGCCAAAGCAACCATCCACTACTCGCTTTTCGTACTTCAAGATTAATGTCGAAACCATTACACCCCCAAGTACAATATATATTATACTATATTATTAAAATTATAACAATATTTTTTGTTCAAACCTATTGCATAAATTTTACCAATATGATACTATATTGATGTTGAATTTTTAGGGGTATAGTGTTAATGGTAGCACATCGGTCTCCAAAACCGCCTGTGAGGGTTCGAATCCTTCTACCCCTGCCATTATTTATTTAGATCACAATTTATTTTGTGGTTATTTTTTATATAAGGAGCATTTATGAAAAATATAGACGAAAAAATTTTTAATGCATTAATAAATAAAGATATAAATCTTGCAACAGAAGCTTTAACAATGCCAAATACAGATTCTGTTACAAATTCTGTACGTAAAAAATTAAATTCTTTAAACCCAAAACAAATATTAGAAATACAAGATTTCTTATATTTATTATTAAATTCTTGTTATCAAAATAAATTATTTTATTCAAATACATCCCTAGCTTCCCTGACACTAGAAGCAGATAAATTGTTTCTTTTAAAAGAAAATATAATTTATTATTTGGGAAGATTATCTGTTCCACCAGATGTACAAATTTTAAAATCTGCATATGATTTAGATTCAGACTTACATATAAAGCTTAATATAACTTTTTCTAGCCTAATTACTTTTGATGAAACTATAGAAAAAGATTTTATATCAAAATTTAAGCCAGGCAATAATTATGATTTATTATTACGTTCATGGACTATGGCTTTTTTTGCAAACTCTAATAATCCTTATGTATATAAGGATATAAAAAACGACGATTGGTCTTTAGCTAAAAAACCTAGAATAAACCGTCTTTCAATTAATTCAAGCGAAAATCCTAAATATCTAAAAGCTATGTCTTTTAGAGCTTTTGATTTACTAGTATTATATTTATTTTTAGAAAGTAGACCAAAAAATTCCTTATCTACAGAAGAACTAAATATTGTTAAGAATTCATATATAGATTTTTATAAATTTTCTCCAGAGAAAAAATTATATCTAAAAGAATTAAAAGAAAAAATAGTTGCTAGAAATTAATTTTCTGGCAACTATTGGAGGTGCATTTTTATTCATAAATATTTTATTTCATTTATTATATTTTTAGTTTTGTTTACAACATTTTTTGTTTCTTTATCATCAGATTATACTTCTAACTTAATATATAGTAATTCTATAACCATTTCATCAAATGGATTTGCTTGGCCTATTCCTGGTTATACTAAAATCACTTCACCTTTTGGTAAAAGAAACGCTCCAACTGCTGGTGCTTCATCATTTCATTATGGTACTGATATTGGTGCACCAGAAGGCACAAATCTTATAGCAATCGCTGATGGTAAAATTTCATTTCTTGGATTTCTAGGTGCTGGTGGTTATACCTTAACTCTATCTTTTGATAATTTTAAGATAACATATTGCCACATATCTCCTAATTTTTTAGTTAAAGAGGGGGATATTGTCTTAAGAGGACAAATTATAGCTCAGGTTGGCCCTAAATACGTTTATGGAGTCCCAGGCAACAAATATACCGACTCAAATGGTAAACCAACAAATGGAGCTACTACAGGCTGTCATTTACATCTTGGTTTCCGAATAAATAATAAATATGTAAATCCTTTAGAATATTTTTAAATTCATAAACTAAAACTTTTGTATGCGCCTGTTGTTTATTTCGTAAGCACAAAAAAGACGTATATTTACATATACGTCTTTAAACTACATATCATCTTCTTCAGCATCGTGATGTCCTGAACATCCTGAACAAGAACCACATCCTCCAGAACATCCATCATCATCGTCTTCTGATACCCAATCTAATTCTATAATATTATTACATTCTGGGCATTTTATTTCTTTTTTGTTTTCATCAAATTCTGTTTCAAATTCATAATTACAATAAGGGCAAACAACTTCTATATCATATACATCATTTAAATAAAGTTCTTTTGACATTCTATCTATCTTGTCTTCTAATTTAGAAATTCTAATTTCATTAGAATTACATAAATTATCTACTTTATCTATTATATCTGCCATCATTGTAAAAATGTTTTCTTGAACATATTTTAAATCTTCTTCATTTTTTATATTTTTTTGCATATCACTCATAAGTTTTTGAAATTGTTCTTTTAGGTTCATAAATAACTCCTTTATACTAAACTCTTTCCATATATTCCCCAGTTCTAGTATCTATTCTTAAAACATCTCCTATTTCAACAAATAATGGAACACTTATTTCTAATCCATTTTCTAATTTTGCTGGTTTTCCAGATGTCGTTGTTGTGTTTCCACTAAATCCTGGTTCTGTATATGTAACTTCTAATTCTACGAACATTGGTGGTTCTACTGCAAATACTTTTCCTTTATATGATAAAATTTTCATATCCATATTTTCTTTCATGTATTTTAAAGCATCACCAATTTGTTCTTCATTTAAAGGAATTTGTTCATATGTTTCATTATCCATGAAGTAATATAATCCACCATCTTCATATAAATATTGCATATCTCTTTTTTCTATTTCTGCTCCTGGATATTTTTCTGATGGGTTAAATGTTTTTTCTATAACAGCTCCAGTAATAACATTTTTTAATTTTGTTCTTACGAAAGCTGATCCTTTTCCTGGTTTAACATGTTGGAATTCTACAACCTTAAATACGTTTCCATCCATTTCGAATGTTGTTCCATTTCTAAAATCTCCTGCTGAATATACTTCTGCCATAATTAATACCTCCTATTATTTTCTTATTTTCTCTTTTTAGCACTTTGTCTATTTTACTACAAATAGCCCTAAAAATCAAGCTTTTTACTCGTTATTAATAATAATATAATCTTTATTTGATTCTGTTAGTCTAATTGCATTATCTTTCTTAACTAATACTGTATCTTCTATTCTAACTCCAAATTTTCCTGGTAAATAAATTCCTGGTTCATCTGTAATTATCATATTTTCTTTTAATAAATAATCTTTTTTACCAACAAATGGTCTTTCATGTATATCAAGTCCAACTCCATGTCCTAGGCTATGGTCTAGTGTAAAGCCATTTACTTTAAAGTCACTTTCTACCATCATTGTTAAAATACGTGTATTTGCATTTTCTCTAATAGCATCTAATGCTAGTTTTTGGTTTTTTAACACTAAATTATATATTGGTTTTATTCCTTCTGGTACATATTTAACAAATATTGTTCTAGTCATATCAGAACAGTAACCATTATATTTACAACCAAAGTCTATGGTTATTGGATCGCCTTCTTCTATTTTTCTATCTGTTGGAACTGCATGTGGCATTGATGAATTTGAGCCAGATGCAACAATAGTATCAAATGATACATCTTCTGCACCATGAGTTTTGAAATATTTTTCTATTTCGAAAGCAATTTCTTTCTCAGTCATTCCTACTTTTATAAATTTACAAATATGCTCAAAACATTCATCTGTTATTTTACAAGCTCTTTGAATACAATTAATTTCGTCTGGTTCTTTTATTATTCTTTGTGCTTCTATTATTCCATCTGTCTCTAACAAATTGTTTATTTTATATACTTGTTTATATTCTTTGTATTTAGCATATGTTACATAATTTTCTTCAAATCCAACATTGTTGCAAAACATAAACATATTTTCATAATCTATTGGATCTAAATCTTTAAAATCATATGGGTTTATTTCATCATCTATAGTTAATATACGGTTTATTCTTTCTGTATATCTTGCATCTGTTATGTATATATTTTCTTTATTTGTAATTAATAAAACTCCTTCTATATCAGAATCTATTCCTGTCAAATACCTAATATTTATAGGATTAGATACAATCATTCCATCCATATCTATTTCATTTAATCTTTTTCTTAATTCTTTAATTTTTTCATTCATTGTTAGCATCTCCTACCACTATACTTTATACATTCCTAAAGTAAATATTTTTAGTAAAACATATAATATTGTACTAAACGGTACAAATATGGAAACAAAACTTGCTATTACAATAAAAGGTCCAAATGGTATATATTCATTAATCTTTCTTCTTTTTGAAAGAATTAAAATTATGCTAATTATTGCTCCTATTAGGAATGACATTATTGACACTACTAAAATATTTGAAGAACCAAAGAAAAGTCCTAAAGCTGCCATAAGTTTTACATCACCCATTCCCATGGAGTCTTTTCCTGAAACCATCCTACCAAGCAATGTTAATATTCCAAAAATTACTGTTCCTGTAATCATTCCGAGCAACATATCCATCGCAAGGTTAATATCCGATAGTCCAAATATAAATGTTAGTAGCATTCCTACTTCTGCCATTGTAAGAACTAATCTGTTTGGTATAATTTTTTCTTTATAGTCAATATAAGCAACAGATAGTAACATTGGCGCTAATAAACAATATTTTATTAGCTCTAAATTTTGAATAAATGTTGAATGTAGTCCAAATTTATATACTAACGCCATATAAATAATTGCCATTAATAGCATATGTATATAATGTGGTTTAAAATCTTTTACATAGTTTTTAAAAAAATCTTTAGTAATTACTTTTTTGTGGTCTATAAGTCTTTTATTTATATGTGGTAAAATATTTCCTATTAATAATCCTACAACTCCAAATGCCACATATATCATTACATGTACATCGTTAAAATACATTGCATTATCCTCTTTCTTGTCTTATTTTATTTGTTTTCTGAAATTCTTTTTTGATATTTCTTTATTATAAAATTCTCTACCCCTCTTTTTACTGATGTAATAAATAATTCCCTACTACTGATTGGTTCTACTAAAATAGTATAGATTTTGCATCTATTACCACCTATTACATCTGTAAAAATTTGGTCTCCTATTATTGCAATATTCTTGTAATCTTTATTTACGATTTCTTTTGCTTTTTTAAATCCTCTCTTTAGTGGCTTAGTTCCAAAAAACACAAATGGAATATCTAGAGTTTTTGCTACTTTTTCTACTTTATCCTTTTTATTTGAATTAGATAGTATGCAAAACTTTATGCCTTCTTTTTTTAGGTTGTCACACCATTCATCTACACCTTCTAGTAAATTTCTATCTAAATCTATTAATGTATTATCAACATCTAATAATAAAGCTTCTATATTATTTTCTTTTAGTAAATTTATATCTACTTCTTTTATGTTTTTCAAATAAAAATTGGGATATAATAACATCCGTTTATCCTCCTAATCTCATGCCATAATATTATCAATATGTCGTGGTTTTGTCAAGGAATTCTATTATCCCAACTTCTATTTTATTAGCTTAATTAAATTATATTATAGCAATAAAAATTATTTGCAAAATCTGTGATTTCCAATTGTTACTGTCATTGGTCTTGACCATATCCATTTATTAGTAGCTGTAGCTGGATTAAAATAATATATTGCTCCATATGATGGGTCCCATCCGTTTAATGCATCTTGTGCAGCCTTCTTAGCAGTTGAGTTTGGTGTTAGATTAATTTGACCATCACTTACTGCATCAAAAGCACCTTTTTGATAAATTACTCCAGATATTGTGTTTGGAAAAGAACTACTTCTTACTCTATTTAGTACTACTGCCCCAACAGCAACTTGTCCTGTATATGATTCTCCTCTTGCCTCACCATATATAAGTCTTGCTAATAAATTTAAATCACTAGAATTTGAACTTGACGAACCAGAAGAATTTGATGAATTAAAAATTCCCATTGCAGCTAATGTATTTTTACCTGCAATTCCATCAACAGCTAGTCCATTTTTTCTTTGAAAATATTTTACTGCCTCAACTGTTTGACTTCCATATATTCCATCTATATTTCCTTTGTAATATCCCCATCTTTTTAATTTTGTTTGTATTTGTGTAACTTCACTTCCTCTTGAACCATATTTAGAAAGTGCTTCTACTTCATTTTGTTTTGGAAATATTGTAATTGCAAAAAAGGAAATTATAATTATTAATATCATTGTTATGCATATTATTATTTTTTTATTCTTTCTAATCATAAAAAAACACCACACTTTTAAAATAATATTAAAATTATTTTATCCATATATGGTGTTTTTATACAAAATATTAAAATATTCCTTCTATATTTCCATTTTCGTCCAAATCAATTTTTTCTGCTGCTGGAACTTTTGGAAGTCCAGGCATTGTCATAACTTTTCCTGTTAATACCACAACAAATTCTGCTCCTGCTTTATATTTTAGTTCTGAAACATGTATTTTAAATGGTTCTTCACATAATAAATTCTTTGGATCATCAGAAAATGAATATTGTGTTTTTGCTATACAAACTGGAATTTTCAAGTTATTTATTTCTTTTAATTGTTCTTTTGCTAAATCACTATATTCTACTTCTTCAGCCCCATATATATTTTTAGCAATTTTATCTATTTTTTCTTCTATTGTATCATCTAATTCATACATATATTTAAATTCATTTTTATTATCGCAAATATTTACTAATTTATTAGCTATATCAATTGCTCCTTCTCCGCCTTTTGCCCAGTTTTCTAAAAGGCTATATTCTGCTAGTCCTTTAAGTTCTTCTTGTATGACTTCTATTTCTTTTTGTGTATCTGCAGTAAATTTATTAATTGCAACTATTGGCTCTATTCCATATTTCTTTATATTTGCAATATGTCTTTTTAAATTATGAATTCCTGTTTTTAATGCTTCTATATTTTCTAAAGTACATTCATCTTTTGTTGCACCACCGTGGTATTTTAGCGCTTTTAATGTTGCAACAACTACTACTGCATCAGGTTTTTTACTTAAATTTCTACATTTAATATCTAAGAATTTTTCTGCTCCTAAATCTGCTCCAAAACCTGCTTCTGTAATTACATAATCACTCATTTTTAAAGCCATTTCTGTTGCAATTACACTATTACATCCATGTGCAATGTTTGCAAATGGCCCACCATGTATTAATACCGGATTATTTTCTATTGTTTGAACTAAATTTGGTTTAATTGCATCCTTTAAAATAACAGTTAAACTTCCATCAGCTTTTAAATCTTTACAAGTAATTGGTTTATTTTCTTTATTGTATCCTATTACAATATTTCCTAATCTTCTTTTTAAATCCTTTAAATCTTTGGCTAAGCATAATATAGCCATAATTTCTGATGCAACTGTTATATCAAATCCATCTTCTCTTGGCTCCATATTTTTTTCGCCTGAAAGTGAAACTTCTACTTTTCTTAAAGCTCTATCATTTAAATCTAAGCATCTTTTCCATGTAACTTTTTCTATTCCAAGAGCATTTCCTTGCCAAATATGATTATCTATTATTGCACTTAGTAAATTATTTGCAGTTGTTATTGCATGAATATCACCAGTAAAGTGCAAATTAATATCTTCCATCGGAACAACTTGTGAATACCCTCCACCTGTTGCTCCTCCTTTAATCCCAAATACTGGGCCAAGTGAAGGTTCTCTTAAAGCTAATATTGCTTTTTTATTTATTTTATTAAATGCATCAACAATTCCTATAGACGCCGTTGTTTTTCCTTCTCCTAATGGGGTAGGATTAATTGATGTAACTAATATTAATTTTCCATTTTTGTTATCTTTTATTTTATCGTAATAGCTTAAGGAGATTTTTGCTTTATATTTCCCATATTGCTCTAAATATTCTTCTGGAATATTAGCTTTTTTGGCAATCTCATTTATATTTTTTAACTTTGCACCTCTTGCAATTTCTATATCTTCCATCTAAAAACCTCCTTTATTATTATCTAACATCTCCACTTTGAGTTTCCTTATTTTTGTATAAAACCTGTTTAATTGCGCCTCTTATCCTGCTTGCTACAGCTTTTATTTTCATCATTGGTTCAGATTTTGTTATAGTTTTTAAATCATTTTCCTGAGATAACTGTTCTTTAATTTCTTTAGCTTCTTTTTTTATTTTTTCTTTA
>CALXPV010000044.1 GCA_944390295.1 uncultured Clostridia bacterium
ATTTTCAATGTACAATTAACTATTTAAAAATTTTAATAAAATTTCATTTTCCTATTGACTTCATATAGTTAGTCTAAGAACTTAATTCTAATTTCATATTATTTAAAATTTTCTTTTCTAGCCTAGAAACTTGGACTTGCGAAATATTTAAAATTTTAGCTACTTCAGATTGTGTCTTACCTTTAAAATATCTTAGCAAAATAATTTCCTTATCTCTTTTTTCCATCTTTCTTAACATATCTTTTATAGATATTTCATTTACGACCTCTTCTTCCTCATTTTTATCATTACTCAATTTATCTAATAATGTTGTATTATTTTTGTCATCATTACTTTCTACAAATATAGATTCTACTTGTTTCATTGAATCTAACGCTAATATTATTTCTTCTTTATCAACTTTAAGTTCTTTTGCAATTTCTTCTATTGTTACATTTTTCCCTTCTTTTATTTTTCTATTTTCGATATCTTTTATTTTCACACATAATTCTTTTATGCTTCTACTAACCTTTATTATTCCATCATCTCTTATAAATCTTTTTATTTCTCCTAGTATATAGGTTACTGCATATGTTGATAATTTTACTTCATATTCTGGATTAAAATTTTTTATAGCTTTTATTAAGCCAATACTTCCTATTTGATATAAATCTTCTGCTTCATATCCTCTTTTTAGAAATCTTTTTACTATGCTCCAAACCAGTCCACTATTCTGCTGTACTAGTATTCCTAATTTTTCTTTGTCTTCTTTAGCCTCCAGAATAAATTTAATATCATTTTCATATTGCATAAAAACCTCCATATATTAAAGCTTTATAATTTTGTTTCTTTACAATCCTCTATTTCTTCTTTTTCGCTTTTTACTTTTATTCTTTTTTCCATGGTTACCTTTGTTCCCATTCCAACAACAGATTCTATTTTTAATTCATCCATAAAACTATCCATTATGGTAAATCCCATTCCAGATCTTTCTAAGTCTGGCTTTGTTGTATATAAAGGCTCTCTTGCTATATCTATATCTTCTATTCCTTTCCCTTGATCTGAAATTTCTATTCTTATTGCATTTTCGAATAAATATGCAACTATTTTTATAATTCCTTCTTTATTTTCGTAACCATGTATTATTGAATTTGTAACTGCTTCTGAAACTGCAGTTTTTATATCTGAAATTTCTTCTATTGTCGGATCTAGTTGTGCAGCAAATGCTGCAACTGTTATACGTGCAAATGCTTCATTGTTTGATTTACTTAATATTTCTAATTGCATTTTATTTTCATATTTTCTATTCATTTTATCCTCCTAACCTGCATTAAATTCTATTTCAAAATTATCGTATATATGTATTAACTTTAATATTCCACACATCTCTAATACTTTTTTAACACTCTTGTTTACATTTATTAGTGCTACATCTCCTCCGAAGCATATTTACAATTTTGTATCTTCCTAATAATAATCCTATTCCTGCACTATCCATGAAGCTAACACTATTAAAATTAAATATAACTTTTTTAGGCATTCGTCTTTCAATCTCATAATCCATTTTCCTCCTTAATTCTTTTGTAGTATGATGATCAATTTCCTCTTCTAAAGAAAAAAATAACAGCTTGTCTTTTTCCAAATATTTTATTTGCATTTATTTTTTCCCTCCTTTATTTATTACATTATTATAGTTCCGCTTACATTATTTTCCAATAGCAATTCTTAGGAAGTTTTGTCGATTGGCAAAAAGTCATCGACTATTTTCTACAAATTGTGTTATAATTGATTTTAGCTAATACTTTTAAGGAGATTATTATGAAAAAAATCGATAATATAAAAATTAATAAAGATTTTACAGATGATGAATTAATCAAATATATTTGTAAAAAGTTTTCTATAAATATTGATGATATTTTAGAATGGCATATATTAAAAAAATCAATAGATGCCAGAAATAAAAATGATATTCATTATTTATATAATATTGCTATAAAATTTAAATCTGAAAATAAATATAAAAAATTTAAAGATTATGAATTTCCTATTCCAAATATAATTGTAAATTGCAATAAGAATTTTAGACCTGTAATAGTTGGTGCTGGACCTGCTGGACTTTTTTCTGCTTTAACTTTTATAAAAAATGGAATTAAGCCAATTATTATAGAACAAGGAAAAACTGTTGAAGAAAGACAAAATGATGTGAACTTATTTTTAAAAAATGGTAAATTAAATACAAATTCTAATGTACAATTTGGTGAAGGTGGCGCTGGAACTTTTTCTGATGGGAAACTTACTTCTGGTATTAATAATCCACTATGTAATATAGTATTACAAGATTTTTATAAATTTGGAGCACCTAAACAAATTCTATATTTATCTAAACCACATATAGGTACTGATAATCTAATAAAAATTATTAGAAATATTAGAAATTATATTATAGAAAATGGTGGAGAATTTTTATTTAATAGTAAAGTAGTTGATTTTTCTATAAAAAATAATAAAGTAGAATCTGTTACATATATAAATGACGGAAAAGAATATATTATACCTACTTCTAATGTTATTCTTGCTATTGGGCATAGTAGCAGAGATACATTTTATAAAGTATTTGAAAAAGGGCTTAATATGGAAAGTAAAAACTTTTCTGTTGGAGTTAGAGTTGAACATTTACAAAAAAATATTAATTTGGCACAATATGGTGATAAAACAAAATTAAAGCTTCCTCCTGCGGAATATAAATTAGCATATCATGATAAAGAAACTGGAAGATCTTGTTATACTTTTTGTATGTGCCCTGGTGGAACTGTTATGGCTTCTTCTAGTGAAGAAAACACTATTGTTACAAATGGAATGAGCTATTTTAAAAGAGATGGAGTAAATGCTAATAGTGCTGTTTTAGTTAATGTAACACCTGCTGATTTTTCTTCTTCAAGTCCACTTGCCGGAATAGATTTTCAAAAAGAATTAGAAGAAAAAGCATTTATTGCTGGAGGTAAAAATTATTTTGCACCTATACAAAAACTTGTTGATTTTATGAATAATTCTTTATCTAATGAAGTTGGTGAAGTTAAACCTACATACTTACCTGGATTTACATTTTATAACTTAAATTTATTATTACCTAATTTTGTAACTGATACTATGAAAAAAGCTTTTGTATATTTTGACAATAGATTACATGGATTTGCAAATCCAGATAGTATTTTAACTGGTGTTGAAACAAGAAGTTCTTCTCCTGTAAGAATTATTCGTGGAGAAAACTTTATGTCTAATATTGAAGGAATATATCCTTGTGGTGAAGGCGCAGGTTATGCTGGTGGTATTATGTCAGCTTCTGTTGATGGTATAAAATGTGCTTTAGCCAGCTTGAAGAATAATATGTAAATTTAAAGACCACTCGCTTACAGTGTTACTGCAAATGGGTGGTCTTTATATTATCCTTTTAATTTTGTTAGTCTTTCTTTTGAAGCATTTAGCATTTCTTCATATTTTGCTAATTTTTCTTTTTCTTCATTAACTTTAGCCTCTGGAGCTTTATTAACAAATCCTGGATTAGAAAGCATTTTGTTACATCTTGCAACTTCTGATTCTAGTTTTGTAATTTCATTTTCTAATCTTTCTATTTCTTCTTTAATATCAACTAATTCATCAAAAGGAATATATAATTCTATTCCGTCTTTTAAAATTGCTATTGCATTTTCTGGAATTCCTTCTTTATTTTCTTGAACTTTAATATCTGTAGCAAATCCTAGTTTCTTTAAGAATTCATCAGATTCTTCTATTTCTGATTTATATTCATTTGTTACAAATATTAATTTTGTCTTTTTACTTGGATGAACATTCATATTTGCTCTTGTATTACGTATATCCACAATTATCTCTTTAAATTTCTCTATTGTTTCTTCTTCTTTTTCAAATTGTGGCATTTCTCTATATTCTGGCCAGTTTGACATCATAATATCTATATCATCATAGTGAACTAATTTTGAGTAAATTTCTGATGTTACAAATGGCATAAATGGATGTAATAATTTTAAAGCATTTCTTAATACATAATCTAATACAAAGTCCACTGTTACTCTTTCTTCTGCATCATCACTATATATTCTTGTTTTACAAATTTCTATATACCAATCGCAGAATTCATTCCAAATAAAATTATATATTTTATCTAGTGCAATACCTAAATCATAATCTTCTATTAATTTTGTAATATCTTCTATTAATGTATTTAATTTATTTAAGATCCATTTATCTTCTATTTTTAAGTATTCACCATTAAATTCTTTTATTTCTTGATTATATACTTTATTATAAAATTCAATTATTTTTTCATCTGGTTCTAGCGAATTAGTAATAAATTTGGCTGCATTCCAGATTTTATTTGCAAAATTTGATGCTTGATCTAATTTTTCTGGCATATATCTAATATCATTTCCCATTGTTGTTCCAGAAAGTACAGAGAATCTTAATGCGTCTGCTCCATATTCATCTATAACTTCTAATGGATCAACACCATTACCAAGTGTTTTAGACATTTTTCTTCCTTGGCTATCTCTTACAATACCATGAATTAAAACATCTTTAAATGGATTTTCTTTTGTTAGTTCTAAGCTAGATACTATCATTCTTGATACCCAGAATGTTATAATATCATAAGCTGTAACTAATACATTTGTTGGGAAGAATGTTTTATAATCTTCGCTTTCTGTATTTGGCCAACCAAGTGTAGAAAATGGCCATAATGCAGAACTAAACCATGTATCTAAAGTATCTTCATCTTGATGTATATTTTTTGATTTACATTTTTCGCATTCTGTTACTTCATCTCTTGAAACTGTTATGTGTCCACAATCATCACAATAATATGCTGGAATTCTGTGTCCCCACCATAATTGTCTAGAAATACACCAATCTTGTATATTATACATCCAATTAAAATACATTTTTTCATATTTTTTAGGAATAAATTTAATTTCTCCATTTTCGATTGCTTTAATTGCTGGTTTTGCCAATTCTTCCATTTTTACAAACCATTGGTCTGAAATTTTTGGTTCTATTGTTGTTTTACATCTTTCACATTTTCCAACATTATGTGTTAAGTCTTCTATTTTTACAATAGCACCTAATTCTTTTAATTTTTCTACTATTTTTTCTCTTGCTTCTAAAAGATCCATTCCCTTATATTCTGGAACTAAATCTCCCATTTTAAAGTCTTCATCAAAAACTTCTACTATTTCTAAATTATGTCTTAAACCTGCTTGATAGTCATTCATATCATGTGCTGGAGTTATTTTAACAGCACCTGTACCAAATTCTCTTTCTACAAAATAGTCTGCAATTATTGGAATCTCTTTATTCATAATTGGTAAAATACATGTTTTTCCAACTAAATCTTTATATCTTTCATCGTCTGGATGTACTGCAACAGCTGTATCTCCAAGCATTGTTTCTGGTCTTGTTGTTGCTACAATTATATATTTATCTTCATCTTTTACTTTATATCTAATATGCCATAAATGTGTATTTTCTTCATGATATTCAACTTCTACATCTGATATTGTTGTATTACAATTAGGACACCAGTTAACCATTCTTTTTCCTTTGTAGATTAAACCTTTTTCATATAATCTTACAAATTGTTCTTTTACTGCATCTGATAGTCCTTCATCTAGTGTAAATCTACGTCTATCCCAATCACAAGAACATCCTAATTTCTTTTGTTGCTCTTGTATTGTTCCACCATATAAATGTGTCCAGTCCCATGTTTCTTTTAGGAATGCTTCTCTTCCTATTTGACTTTTTGTTTTACCTTCAGATTTTAATTTTTGAACAACTTTCATTTCTGTAGAAATTGATGCATGGTCAGAACCTGGAAGCCATAATGCATTATATCCTTGCATTCTTTTAAAACGAATTAATATATCTTGTATTGTTCCATCTAATGCATGACCCATGTGTAATTTTCCTGTTACATTTGGTGGAGGCATCATAATACAATAAGCTTCTTTGTTTTTATCCATATTTGGTTTAAAATACCCTTTTTCTTCTGTTTCTTTATAAATTTTTTCTTCGAAGTCTTTTGGATTATACTTATCATTTAATTTGTGATTATAATTCATAAAAATTCCTCCTTAAAATATATTTATTAAACTTAAGAGCGTCCTCTCTAAAACTAAAAAAAGACTAATCCTGCTGTTAAGGGCAAGATTAGTCTTACGGTACCACCTTAAAATTTTAATACTCATTATAACTTTTAACGGAGTCAACCCGGATATACTTACTTTTATTTCGGTATATCTACAAAAAAGCTACCTTCACTAAAACATCATATAAAAGGCTTTCAGCTAATAACCTTTATTCTCTACATATTATTTTTAGTTAATCCTCTTTTTTATTGTATTTACTGTATTCATTATATTATATTATATTATTCTTCTTCATCTATGAAATTGAATTCATCTTTAAATTTTTCTTTGAAGATTTCAAATACTGCATTAAGTGTATCTTCATCATCAACACTTACATATGTTTCCATGTCTGGATTTCCTTCTACATCTTCAACTTTTAATATAACAACTTCGTCATTATCTTCGTCTTCTTCTGTTGGTAATAATACGATGTATTCTTCACCTTCATAGTCTATTAAATCTAAGAATTCAAAATTTACTTCATTTCCATCTTCGTCATTTAATACTATTATATTTTCTAATTCTTCACCATTGTTTGGTGTATTGATATCTTCGCTCATATTTTTCTCCTTTCGATATCTTTTCATTTTTTATTTATTATTTTCAATTTTCAATATCATATACTATTTTTGCTTTTTTTGCAACTATTTTTTATTCAGTTTTCCTAAATATGTTTCTAAAATATATACCGCAGCAATTGTATCTACAATATCTTTCTTTTTCTTTTTGTTTACATCTAAGAAATTCATTGTTTTATGAGCTTGTACTGTTGTAAGCCTTTCATCAATTACTTCTATTGGTATATTATTAAATTTGCATTTAAGTTTATGAATAAATTTTTCTGTTTTTTCAGCTCGAACTGTTTTTTCTCCTTTTAAATTAAGAGGCATTCCTATTGCAATTCTTTCAACTTTATATTCGTTTATTATTTCCTCTAAACGTCTTAGTAATACTCTATCACTATTATTATTGTTTATTGTTTCTAAGCCTTGTGCTGTAATACCTAAACTATCTGTTATTGCAATACCAGTTCTTACATCACCATAATCAATTCCTAATATCCTCATATTAATTTTCTTCTTCTAATCCTATATAATTTTTTACCATTTTTTCTAGTAATTCGTCTCTTTCTATTAATCTTATTTTATTTCTTGCATCATTGTAACTTGTTATATATGTTGGATCACCAGAAAGTATATATCCTACTATTTGGTTTATTGGATTATACCCTTTCTCTGCTAAAGCATCATATACTTCTTTAAGTATTTCTTTTACCTTTGCATTTTTCTCACGTTCCACTTTAAAACTCATTGTTTTATCGAAGTTTCCCATTTATATCACTCCTTTTAAATAAAATTAATATCACTTTCCGTTTTATCTGCACTATCTATATATTCTTCTAATTTCTTTGTTAATCCATCCATTGATGTTCCTTTATAATAAGATGTTAATACAAAGTTAAGTCTTGGACTTACATATATTTCATCTTTTTTCTTAACATTAGCTATTGCTTTATCATCTAAATCTGGATGAATATGTAAATCTTCTATTTGAGCTTTAATATCTTCTAAGAAACTTTCAACATCTTCTGCTTGTACACCAGAAAATACTATAACAAATTTAGGTCCCATATATCTTACAAATAGATATTCACTTGATATATTTCCTTCAAAAAACTTACTTACTTCTGTAATTACTTTATTTCCTAAATGTCTACTTACTCTTTCATTTATTTCTTCTATATTTGTAATTCTAAACATACAAACTGTAGATATTGTATATTGATCTATTCTTTGTTTTCCTAATCCATATAAATATTCTGCTGATTTTAATCCTGTAAACAAATCTTTTCTTACAGTATTTTCTACTGTATTTTGATATTGAACTGTTTTTAGTATTGTTACTATATTATCTCTAATTACTTCTATTATTGCTGTATCTATGTTATCAAAAGCATGTATTTCGCTACTTTCTATTAACCAGTAACCTATATAAACATTATCTATATATAGTGGGAAAAACATTGCTGATTTAGCTCTTCCAAATTCCATTTTTTGATATGGTAATTTTTCAGTTTCTTTTTCAACAGTTACATATTTAGGAGTTGCTGTATCAATACTGTCTTTAAATATTTCTTCTTCTCCTAATCTTGTTAAAGTTTGCCAATGTTTTTCATCCACATTTGATGCTTTTAATTGGTATTCTGCACCATCAAATACTACTATTGTAGAATATTTTAACATACTATATTTGTTCAAAATAATGTCATTTATTTTTTGGATTTTTTCTTCTACACTAGAATACTCACCTATTGTATCCATAAAATTTTGTAAAACATTTAATCCATTAATTTTTTCACTTATATTGCTAAATTTACTAATTTTTTTATGAATAGAAACATTATATGCCATTAATGCTACTATTATACAAACTAGTATAACTATAGTTACTAATATTGCTACTGACAAAGTTTTTCACCTCTAACTTTAAAAATTTCTTTTCATTTGACTTAATGTATCATTCATCTCATTCGAAAATCTAGTTCCACCATAATTTGTATTTGAAGGTGATGCTGTGTCTAATAATGGATAGACCATATTTTCTAATGTTCTTAGTGATTGTAAAAATTCTTTTGAATATCCAGCTGATGTTATTTTACAATTTACTAATCCTTCTAAATATTTTGAATATGCATCAATATCAAAAGGAATTGTACAATATTTTGCTGTATCTCTATTAAATAATTCCCTCATGAAAGACATTCCAGGATCGTTATAGAAAGATATTCCCCCAATTATTGTTTTTATAGTTAATGTTTTTACATTTAACTCTTTATTTATTACTATCCTTAAGTTTTCTGGTTTATATATATTTTTACTTTGTAAATCTCTTAAGAATGCAGTAAGTGGTTGGATTGTTAATATATCCATACTTTGTACTAAATAAATTTCTTGTGATGCTGCAAAATAGCCAAAGTCTGTATTAAAATCACAATCTATTAATACTAATGAATGATTTCTTACTAATGTTGACAATATTTCTTCATAGTTTTCCATTTGAACATCATCATCTGGTAATGCTGTGTATACAGTTAATGTTTTACTTACTTTAATACCTGCAGCAACACCATTTATTAAATTTGGTATACTTTTTTCTGCTATTTGTCTTTTATCTTCTTCATTTTCTGTATAAATATAATATGCATTTCTATTTTTTGTAGCATCCAATATTGCAACATCTATTCCTTTTCTTGATAAGCTTTCTGCAATGTTATTTACTAAAAATGATGTTCCATTTTTACTTGTTCCAACAAATGTTACTATTTTCTTATCTTTTGTCATTAATGCATTTACTCTATCTGTTGGATATGTTCTTCTCATTTTTGATAAACCAGTATTTTGATTATAGTTATTATTAATTCCCATATTTGAATTCATTTGTGGTGGTCTTTGCATATTTATGTTTGGAATATTATTAACTTCTTCATCATCAAAACCTGGTACTGCTGATACTGGTGTTTGTGATGGTGTACTTATAGGTTCATCATCATCGTCATCATCAAATCCTGGTATTGTTCCTATATCATCATCTTCTTCGTCATCATCATCAAAACCTGGGATTGTTGATACTGGTGTTTGTGATGGTGTATTTATAGGTTCGTCATCGTCGTCATCATCAAATCCTGGTATCATTCCTATATTATCGTCTTCGTCTTCTTCATCGTCATCAAAACCTGGGATTGTTGATACTGGTGTTTGTGATGGTGTATTTAAAATTTCATCATCGTTATCATCAAATCTCGGAATTGTTCCTATATCATCATCTTCGTCGTCAAATCCCGGAATTGTATTTAATTCTTCTACTTTCTTTTTAGGAGGTCTTCCTCTTCTTTTTGGTTTTTCCGGTTCTATATTTTGTGCCTCTTCTGGTTTCTTCTTAGGAGGTCTTCCTCTTCTTTTTGGTTTTTCTGGTTCTATATTTACGGCAATATCATCTAAATCATCAATTTCTGGTAATTTATTAATTTCTGTAATATTTGATGTTGTTTCTGGTATTTCTGGTATCTCTGGTTGTGGCGCAACTATTTCTTCTGGTATATTTACTCCTGATGATTTTTGCACATTTTTTGAAACTTTTCTAACATTTTTTGTGTTTACTGTTGAAGGTATAATTACTGGTCCTAAATTAGAATTCTTCTTTGTTTTCTCTATAAATTCTATTTTTATTCCACTTTTTCCTTCTCCATTTTGTACAGGTGTATAATTTCCAGTTTTCTTTCCACCAATTAATGTCATTATTTGTTGATATTTTGGTGATTTTTCTTCCAAAATGGCTTTTACATTTAAAGGTAATAAACTTGCTATTACTTTTAATTGTACATCAGTGTATTGCTCCGCTATTGAGTCGAACGCATCTACACATTTTTGTTCATCTTTTCCTATTTTTTTGTAATGTGATATGATACTTTGTATTTCCGCTTCGCTTACATCATTCTCATTTTCTGATTGATAAGCCACTTCTTCTGAATCAATTTTATAATATAATTTTGCTTCTTTTTTTGTTCTTGGTACTTTTAATAATTTACATATTTCATCTATATTTCTATCTGCACCTATAAGTGCATTATAAATTCCTATACTAAATAGTTTTACTAAAATTTCATCTGTCTTTGTACGTCTGTCTGTACAAATCAAAATTATTGGTGTATCAGATCTTGTTGAATTCGTTGCTTCATCACTAATATCATCCAGTTTTTCAAAAATAAATTTATCTATTTGTTCATAATTATTATTAGTAAATGGCTCTAAATCTTCACTTATAATTATTCTATCATATGATTTGTCTTTTTGTAATTCTTTTAAAATAGCATTAAAATAATATACATTCTTATATGATATTATTTCTTTATAATCGTTTTGATATTTTTTTATAATAGATTTTGAAACCTTCTCATTATTTACCGCAAATAATATTTTCATTTGTTTAACCCCTCCAACCTTTTACAACTATAGCAAATATAAGTGGTAATAGTTGTGTAATCACTAAGACTGTAATACAGCCAATCATAATTCCGAATCCTCTATCTCTTTCGTCTAATTTACGAATTCCTATTACTTGATAAATTCCTCCAATAGCTATACCTATAAAGCATACTGGTATGCTGTATACTCTTACTATATTTAATATATATGCTGCTATACCATAGGCATCTGACCCATATTCTTGTTTATAATCTTCTAATTTTTTTTCTGAATTTTCTTTTATTTGAACTAGTTGTCCAGCTCCTTGTGGTTTTAATTGGTTAACAGAATCTGCATAAGTTACTTGTGAACCTATAATTGTTATACCAAATATTGCTAAACATAAAAGTACTTTTAATACTATATTTTTCATTAGGTTTTTGCCCCTTTCTGCTTGATTTATTATACTATATAATCATACAATACTATCTCTAAAATAGCAAGAATTTACCAGCATTTTTTTAAATTTTTACTATAAATAAAAAACTTTATTTATTAAATTTAGCCCCGAACAAACTGGGCATTTATTCCTTTTAAATAACTTACATACCCTGTCTCTGTTCGTTCGCCAAAATTGTATCGCAATCTTTCTGTGAAACATTGTTTTTGATTGAATAGTAAAAAGCAATTTTTCCTATTCAATCAAAAAAACCTAGCTTGAGCTAGGTTTTTTGATTGAGTCATCTTAGTTATATTCTTGATAAATAAACCATTAATATAACAATCCCTATAATTATTCTATATACTGCGAATCCTTTAAAACTACCTTTTTGTAGATATTTTAATAAAAATTTAATAACAACAATTCCGACTAAAAAGCTAACTAATATTCCAACAAAAAACGGAACACTAAAAACAAAATCTTTTATTTTAAATATAGTCGCAGCCAACACTATTGGTGCAGACAACATAAAAGAATATTTTGCTGCTGATTCTCTTTCTATTCCCATAGCTCTTGCTGTTGTCATTGTAACTCCTGATCTTGATACTCCTGGTATAAAAGCTAAAGCTTGTGAAAGACCTATTAAAAAAGTTTGTTTAAATGTCATATTTTGATATTTAACCTTTGTCTTCGCTTTTTTATCAACTACATATAAAATTATTCCCATAAATATTAGGGCAATTCCAATTATTTGAGGATTTGTTAGTATGTCTGAACAATATTTGTCTAATATAAATCCTATTATTCCTCCTGGTATTGTAGCAAAAACTATATACCAAAACATTTTTCCTTCAAAACTCTTCTTTTTGTTTACTACTTGATCATATCCACCTTTAATTAATTTAATCCAATCCTTAAAGAAAAATATTCCTATTGCAAGTAATGTTCCAAAATGAAGTGCAACATCAAAATCTCCAATTTCTCCCCATCCAAAAAGCCATGGTATGAAGAATAAATGTGCAGAGCTTGATATTGGTAATAATTCTGTTAATCCTTGTACTGCTCCTAGTATTATCGCCCTAAATATAGTAATTTCCATCATGTTATTTTGCTCCTTTGTTATTTATTTTTCATATCTTTTAATACGTTTTCCAATGTTTCTTTTATAAATTCAGCTGATGTTATTGGCGCTACTTTTCCTGGTAATGAAAGTGCCCAAATTAATTTAATCCCAAGTTCTTTGGCAGCTGTTCTATCTACTCCTCCCGGGTTTGAAGCAATATCTATAATTATACAATCCTTATTTATTAATCCTAATTTTTTCTTGTCTAAAATAATATGTGGTATTGTATTTATTATAATATCAAATTTTCCTAGTGCTGTATCTAATTCATCTAATAAAATTGGTTTATATCCATATGCTTTTATCCAAGAACAATTAACTGTTTTAGTAGTTTCGCAATATACGTCTGCTCCGATACCTTTTAACATATTTGATAATATTTTGCTTACTCTTCCAAATCCCATTACAAGAATTTTACTTCCGTGAATAGTTTTAGTAGATTCTTCCATTGCAATTTGAATTGCTCCTTCTGCCGTTGAAATTGTATTTAAAACTGTTAACTCTTCTCTATTTAAAATATCTATTACATTTACATCTTTTAGCTTTTCTAATATTTCGTTTTCAATTCTTCCTGCAATAAAAGTTTTTCCTTTTAAATATGGTATTAATTCATCTATATTTATTTTGTTATTACCAAATGGTGTATTAATATACACTTCATTACCTGTAAGTGGAATTGAACTTACAATTATTTCAGATTTGCTTGTTACTTCTTCTAAACTATTACATTTTGTAATATTATCGTTTAGTTTTGCTTTTTCCAATCCATATGTAAATATGTCATAACCATCTGCATACATCATTTCTGCAAGTTTAGCAATTCTAAGGTCTCCACCTATTATAGAAATATTTTTCATTTTATTCCTCCTTAATTATCTCTTTCTTCTCTATGCAAGTTTATTCCACTCTCCCTATTTCTATTCATATTTTTAAAAT
>CALXPV010000045.1 GCA_944390295.1 uncultured Clostridia bacterium
TCTTTTGCTTTTCTTGGCATTTATTTTCCTCCTTTGTGATTAAACATAATTATTATATATACTATATCAAAAATAAAATAAATTCAATAGAAAAAGTATAGAAAATTAATAAAAATTTATGTAAAAGAAAAAGACGAAGCAACTAAAATGTGTGCTTCGCTTTTAAGAATTTTTAGAATTTAAAAGACATAATATTATTTTCAAAATTTTGAAGGCTTGATAAATCTTCAAATGAAACATAAAAGTTTAGGCAATTTCTTCCATAATCATCTCTATTAACTATTAAATTAGAAATAGCTATGGCATTACAACTAATTGCCAAAACAACAATCCTTTTCAAATGTATTAAATCGATTTGCTTTATTGGAGTACTGTTTTTATGCTCATGTTCCTTTATTGCTTCCTCCAAATGCAATTCTGCCTGAAAAACATCTCCAGGAATTACTCCAACTGATGAACCTTTAACAGGCATAGAAATTGAAATTTGGTAATATGATACTATTACCTTAAATTTGTCTTTTTTCCGTAATTCTTCTTCCATAAATTTACCTCCAAATTAAGTTTCGAATTCAGACAAACTTTCTTTAAAGTGCAACATGTTTTTATCTGATAAAAAAACAAAAGTACATATCAATGTGGGCCTTCCATATAATGAAGGCAATTCATATAGTCCTTCAATTGATACTGCACCATGATTTTTAGCAAGAGTAGCTATTGAAAGCATGGTATCTCTATCAGAGTGACCAATAGGTATACTAAAAGCATGTGGATTATAATCGATATTGTTCAAAAATTCTATTAATCTACAAATGTCATTTGGAAAATTTTTTGTAGAAATGCTAGATTCAATAGGAACTGAAATAGTCATCCTATAATCCATTGTTACAATTTTTAAAGAACTTTTCCGTAATTCTTCCATAAATTTACCTCCAACACTCTTAATGGTTAAATAATATCATAATTTACATAAAACGTCAATTTGAGCGCAAAATTTATGATAAAAAAGTGAAAAATTATTTGACAAATATCAAACTATAATAGATAATATATGGAGTACAACAGACAAATTACGAAGTAAACTAAGGAGGAAATTTAAATGTATATATTTAATAGAATTACTGTAAATCCACAGTTACCAAAAAGAATAAATAAATTATTAGATATTGCTAATAATTTATGGTGGTCATGGAATACAGAATTTTTAAGACTTTTTAAGGATATAGATTCAGACCTTTGGGATACTGTCGGAAAAAATCCAGTTAAGTTTTTAAAATTAGTTTCTCAAGACAAATTAGAAGAGGTAGCAAAAAATCAAGATTTCTTAAAAGAATATGATGAAGTTACAAATAATTTTAATTCTTATATGGAAACAAAAGAAACATGGTTTTCAAAAAATTATCCTAATAATAAAAATGATTTAATAGCATATTTCTCAGCTGAATACGGTATAGATGAAATATTACCTATTTATTCAGGAGGATTAGGAATTTTATCTGGAGATCACTTAAAATCAGCAAGTGATTTAGGATTACCTTTTGTTGCAGTAGGACTATTGTATAAAAACGGATATTTTAATCAAAAAATAGATGGATATGGTAACCAAAAAACAGAATATACAAATATAGATTTAAATAATTTACCAATATTACCAGTAAAAGACGAAGAAGGTAATGATTTAATAATAGATGTAGATTTTCCAGATAGAAAATTATATTTAAAAGTTTGGAAAATAGTTGTAGGAAGAATTTCACTATATTTAATGGATTCTGATATAGATCAAAATATAGCAGAAGATAGAGTTGTTACATTAAGATTATATGGTGGAGATCAAGAAATGAGAATAAGACAAGAAATTGTCTTAGGGATGGCTGGAATAAAGTTATTAAAAAGATTAAATTTAAAACCTACAGTATATCATATGAATGAGGGACATTCTGCATTTTTAACTTTAGAACTTATAAAAAATACAATGGAAGAAAAAGAAGTTGCTTTTCAAGTTGCAAAATCAATTTGTTCAGCAAGAACAGTATTTACAACACATACACCAGTACCAGCAGGAAATGATATATTCCCTATAGAATTAATGGATAAATACTTCTCTAATTTCTGGCCAAAACTTGGAATTTCTCGTGAAGATTTCTTAAGATTAGGAATGAAAACAAGCCAAGGATTAGAACAAGGATTTAATATGGGAATGCTTGCATTAAGAATTGCAGGTAAAAAGAATGGTGTTAGTAAATTACATGGAGCAGTATCAAGAAGATTATTTGCAGATGTATGGCCTAATATAGCACCAGATGAATCACCAATAGACTATGTTACAAATGGAATTCATACATGTTCATGGCTTGCACCATCAATGAAAAAATTATTTAACCAATATTTAAAACCATATTGGCAAGATAACATTCAAGATGATAGTACTTGGGAAGGTATAAGAAATATTCCAAATAAAGAATTATGGGATACACATATAGATAGAAAGAAAAAATTATTTGCTTTAGTAAAAAGCAATATGACAAATAGATTAAAATCAAGTGGATATAATTATGAAGAAATAAATGAAATAGTATCAAAATTAAATCCAAATGCTTTAACAATAGGTTTTGCAAGAAGATTTGCAACATATAAAAGAGCAACATTAATATTTAAAGACTTAGAAAGATTAACACAATTATTAAATGATGAAAAAAGACCAGTACAATTAATTTTTGCAGGAAAAGCACATCCTGCTGATAAAGAAGGTCAAGATTTAATTAGATACATTCACGAAATTTCTATGAAACCACAATTTAAAGGAAAGATATTCTTATTAGAAAATTATAATATAGCAATGTCTAGATATTTAATAAGTGGTGTAGATGTATGGCTTAATAATCCAAGAAGACCTATGGAAGCTTCTGGAACAAGTGGACAAAAAGCATCTGTAAATGGTGTAATAAACTTTAGTGTACTAGATGGATGGTGGGCTGAAGGATATAACCAAAAGAACGGATGGACAATTGGAGATAACACAGAATATCAATCTTATGAAGAACAAGATATAGCAGATAGCGAAAGTTTATATAATACATTAGAAAATAAGATAATGCCATTATATTATGATGATAAAAAAGAAGATGGAGTTTCTGAAAAATGGATGGAAATATTTAAAAACTCTATTATTTCTACAGGCGGTAGATATTCAACATCTAGAATGGTAATAGATTATACAAAAGATTATTATATGAAACTTACAAATTTAGCTAATAACCATTATGAAAATTTAAATAATGTAATTGAATTTACAAATTGGAAAAAAGACCTATATGCAAACTGGAAAAATATAAAAATATCACAAAATAATAATTTAGATAATATTACAATAGATGCAGGAAATAAAATTGATGTACATTGCAAGGTAGAACTTCCAGTTGGAGTAGATGTAAATTCTATAAAAGCACAAGTATATTATGGAAAAATATTAGATAATGGAATAATGGAACAAATTCAAACAATTCCAATGGAACTTAAAGAAAAAGATGATGAAAATAGAACATATACATATTCTGCTAAAATAACATTAAAAACAGGTGGAAATTATGGATATACATTTAGAGTAATGCCACAAACAGATATGTTATTAGATACAACAAACTTAGATTTAGTTCAATGGGTAACAAGATAAAAGTTAAAAGTGGGTTTTAGGGATATTCCTTAAAGCCCATTTTTTATACAATAGGAAAGTTATACTTTCCTATTGTATAAAAGTCGCTTTGCTCCAACAGTTGTACACAATTTTACTAACGTAAAATTGGCACAGAACAAATTTACGGAAAGCCAAAGAGAAAGGATAAAGTTAGTATAAATATTAAGGCTTTCCGATTTGTTCCTTTTGGAATTATATATGTTATCACATTAATTTCAGGTTGCATAAAATAATTTAATGATATACAATAAGGGCAGAATATAAAAAGAAAAGAGGTAGTATTATGAAAGATTTAAAAATAGAATTAAAAAATACTAAAATAAGTAACGAGGAAATCTTAGAATACTCAGAAAAAGTAAAAGAAATTCATAATGAATTATACCAAAAAGCAGATGACGAAAAAGAATTTTTAGGATGGTTAAAGCTTCCTACAGATTATGATAAAAAGGAATTTAAAAGGATAGAAAAAGTTGCTAAAAAAGTACAAAGAGATTCAGATATATTTTTAGTAATAGGAATTGGTGGTTCTTATTTAGGGGCAAGAGCTGTAATAGAAGCAATGAATAGTGGGTTTGTAAATAGTATTCCAGACGAAAAAGCAAAACATCCAAAGGTTATTTTTGCTGGAAATAATTTAAATCCAGATTATATAAATGATATTATAGAATTTATTGGAGATAGAGATTTATCTATAAATGTAATTTCAAAATCAGGTACTACTACAGAACCTGCTATAGCATTTAGAATCTTTAGAGAATTCTTAGAAAATAAATATGGAATAGAAGAGGCAAGAAGCAGAATTTATGTTACAACAGATAAGAAAAAAGGAGCTTTAAAACAATTAGCTGATAAAGAAGGTTATGAAGAATTTGTTATTCCAGATAATGTTGGAGGTAGATATTCTGTTTTAACAGCAGTAGGATTATTACCAATTGCAGTTGCTGGAGTAGATATTGATAAATTAATGCAAGGAGCATTATCTGCACAAAATAAATATGCAGAGGAAAACTTAAAATATAATGATTGTTATCAATATGCAGTCGCAAGAAATATTTTATATTCAAACAAAAAAGATATTGAATTATTAGTAGATTATGAACCAAAACTACACTATTTTATCGAATGGTGGAAACAATTATATGGTGAAAGCGAAGGCAAAGATTTAAAAGGTATATTCCCAGCAGGAGTTGAATTTACAACAGATTTACATTCTATGGGACAATATATTCAAGAAGGAAGACGTAATTTATTTGAAACCGTTTTAAATGTAGAAAAATCTAAAACTGATATAAAAATTGAAACTGATGAAGACAATTTAGATGGATTAAATTATTTAGTTGGAAAAACATTAGACTATGTAAATAAAAAAGCAATGGAAGCAACAATATCAGCACATGTTGATGGTGATGTGCCAAATATATTAATATCAATGGAAAAGTTAGATGAAGAAAACTTAGGACAATTAATATATTTCTTTGAACTTGCATGTGCAATGTCTGGTAAATTATTAGGAGTTAATCCATTTAATCAACCAGGAGTTGAAGCATATAAAAAGAATATGTTTACATTGCTTGGAAAACCAGGATATGAAAAATAAAATGTAAAAAGCAGTAACTTGAAGTTACTGCTTTTATAATATAAAAAAAGCCGGAGAGCAGAAGCTCTCCTTGAAACGAAGTTATTAGTTACTTTTTCTTCTTTTTAGGTAAATTTGGAAAACCTATAAAGAAGATAACGGCAATTGCTCCCAGGTTTAGAGCATACATAATTTTTGCGTATTCAGTCCAACCAGTGTAGCTATAAAAAACTGCACCAATGGCTGCACAGGCTAACAAACCTGTTGCGGAAAGTAATACTTTCCACCTGTGCTTAGATTGCATGTGTTTTTCTAACCGACTTTTGCAATAGACGGTTATGAGTCCAAATACGCAAAGTAACCAGATGTCTGCCAAATGTAACTGTGTAATCATTTCTAATTTAGTCATAATTTCCTCCGCTTTGTATAATGTTTATAGTTACTCTAACTTATATTTTACCATATTTACATAAAAATGTAAAATGCCAAGGGATTCTAATATTGTAAAATGATTAAAAAGACATATAATAATAGATGTAAAAAAGGAACAGCTCGTAAAATTATGTTGTAGGAAACTTAACAATTTGATATATTATGTAAAATATGATATATTAAAGTAGTACAAATACACATTCAGGAGGAACGATTATGGTAACAGATGCGATAATAACTGATATCCGGGAGAACTGGCAAAATGAAGATTTATATAAGGCAAAAGTAACAAATTGGAATTATATAAATTGCTTCATGTTTGCAGTTTTTTCTTCGAAGCCCATGGATAAGATACCGTATGGCAATTCAGAAGATGAAATATTATATAAAATAAGAGCAAAATCTGATTTTGCCGAAATAGGTTGCTTATCTGGAAAATTCAATCCGAGAGATGAAGACAAGGGAGAAAAAGCTTTTTTGGCAGACTTAAAAGCTCTTGGTTTTAACTTCAAGAAGGTTGAAGAAAATTATAAGCCAAAGCAAGCAGAAACAAAAATTGCGTTTATGGCTATATTCGGTTTCGGAACTATCAATTTTCACATGTTACGTGAAATAGATGGAAAATGGTACCATAAGAATGGATGGTGGACTCTGCCATCTGAAGTAGACCAAAAGACATATGAAGAAATGAAAAAGAAATGTCATATGTTTATGTATTTGGCAATTTGGAGAGAAGACTAACAATCTTCTCTCCATTTTATATAGAAGGAAAGTTCGAAGGACTTTCCTTCTATATATATAAATTTCAGCAATGTTGAAAAGAAAAAAATATTGAGGTATAATATAAAAGATTTTAATATATGTTATACAAAGACATAAAAGCAAGCAAAAGAGATTTCCAATAAAAGGAGAAAAAATAGATGGATAATATCAGAGTTTATGCTTTTGTTGGTCCTTCGGGAACAGGTAAAAGTTATAGAGCACAAATGGTAGCTAATGAAAATAATATTCATTATATAATAGATGATGGGCTTTTTATAAAAGATAATGAAATAATAGCAGGTGAATCTGCAAAAAAAGCTCCAACCAAAATAGAAACTGTAAAAAAAGCATTATTTTTACAGGATAGTCAAAAAGAAGAAATAAGAAAAGCAATAGAAAAATATAAACCAGAATCAATATTAATTTTAGGAACATCTGATGGAATGGTAAAAAAGATAGCAGCAAATATTGGAGTTCCACCAATAGAAAAAACTATATATATAGAAGATATAGCAACAAAAGAAGAGATGGAAGAAGCAAGACGTAGCAGAATAACTGAAGGGAAACACGTAATACCAGTACCAACATTTGAAATAAAAAAAGATTTTTCTGGATTTATATTAGATCCTTTACAAATATTTAAATTTAAAGGAAATAATAAGCCATATATTTCCGAAAAATCTATTATAAGACCAACATTTAGCTATCTAGGAAATTTTACAATTTCAGATACAGTTTTTAGACAAATTATAGACTATGTAGCAAAAAAAGATAAATCAATATATAGTGTTATAAGAACAAGAATAGATAATCAGCCAGAAGGTCCATATGTGTACTTAGAAGTAATTGTAGAATATGGAAGTAATGTAAGAGAAGTTGTAGAAGAATTTAAAAACAAAGTAATTAAAGAACTAGAAAAACTAACGACAATGAGAGTTAGAACTATAAAAATAGTAATTAAAGATATACATATAGAAAAATAAAAGTGAAAGGTAGAATGAAAATGTCATACATTGTTGCAATAGACGGACCTGCAGGTTCAGGAAAAGGAACATTAACAAAAGTTGTAGCAAAAGAATTAGGGCTAGTTAGTATAGATACAGGAATGCTATATAGATGCCATGCTTTGGCAGTTGTAAGAAATAATATTGATTTAGATGATAAAGAAAATATTATTAAAATTATGGATAATATAGAAATAAAATTAAAAAATGAAAATAATATACAAACAGTATTTTTAGATGGAGAAGATGTTACAGATCAAATTAGATTACCAGAAGTAAATAATACTGTTTCATTAACATCTTCTATACCAGAGGTAAGAGAAAAAGTAACAGAATTAGAAAGAAAAATAGGATATGACTGGTTAAAAGAAGGTAAAAACATAATAATGGAAGGTAGAGATATAACTACTGTAGTTTTTCCAGAAGCAGAAATAAAAATATATTTAGATGCTACACCTGTAGAAAGAGCAAAAAGAAGAATGGAACAACAAGCTAGAAAAGGAATTAATGAAACATTCCAAGAAGTATTAGAATCTATTATGAATAGAGATAAAAATGATATGAATAAAAAAGTAGGAGCATTAAAAAGAGCTCCAGATGCAATATATATAGATTCTAGCAATCTAAGTATAGAACAAGTAAAAAGAAAAATTATTAATATTATAGAGAAAAAACAAAAGTAAATTAAGAAGAGGTAGAAAAATGAAAATTATAAAAAAGATATTAAGAGTTATTGTAAGAACAGCAATTTGGTTATATTGCAAAGTAGTGTATAGATTAAAAGTAACAGGAAAAGAAAATATTCCTAAGGAAGGACCTGTAATTTATTGTGGAAACCATAGAAGCTACTTAGATCCACCATTAATAGTAGTTACAGCAGGAAGACATGTTAGATTTATGGCAAAAGAAGAATTGACAAAAAATAAATTTTTAAAATTTTTAGGTTTTGTATTTGATGCAATCTATGTAAAAAGAGATAATAAAGAAATTGCAGCATTAAAAACAACATTAAAAGCATTAAAGAATAAAGAAAGTATTGCAATGTTCCCAGAAGGAACAAGAAATGGATTAGAAAAAGGAGAAAGTGTAAAAGAAGGAGTTGCCTTTTTCGTACTTCAAACAGGAGCTAAAGTCCAACCAGTTGGTATAACAGGAGGAGAGAAAGCTTTTAAAAAAGTATATGTTAATTATGGTAAGCCATTAGACTATAGTGATCAAATGACAAAGAAGCCATCTAAAGAACAGCTAGAAAGAGTAAGCAAAGAGATAATGGATAACATAATTATGTTGACAAATGTAAAACAATAATATATAATAATTAAAGTTTAGAAACAGAGGCGTTTTTCTATTTGGAAAAACGCCATTTATAAAGATAAACTAAACAAAAGAGGATGTTACAATAGTAACAAAGTTTAGGAAGGTGAAAATATGTCAGAAGAATTAAATAATACATCATTCGCAGAAATGATTGAAAATTCAATGAAACAAATAAATATAAAACAAGTAGTAAAAGGTACAGTTGTTAATATAAATAGAAAAGGTGAAGTAATAGTAGATATAGGATATAAATCTGATGGAATTATCCCTAAAGATGAATATTCTTATAATGAAAATGCTAATCCTAAAAACGATTTAAAAATAGGAGATACAATAACAGCAGAAGTTGTGAAAATGAATGATGGTGAAGGAAATGTTTTACTATCAACAAAAAGATATAAAATGAAGGACGTAAAAAAAGAATTAGAAGATAAATTTAAAAATGGCGAAATTTTAGAAGAAAGAATAACAGATATTACAGATAAAGGATTTATAATTGCAAAAGAAGGATATAACATATTTATTCCGATTTCTTTATCTGGAATAACAAGAAGTGAAAAAATAGATGATTATAAAAACAAATTAGTAAAATTTAAACTTATAGAATGTAATTTTAGACCTCGTAGAATAATCGGATCTATAAAAGTTATATTAGATGAAGAAAAAAATAAAAAAGTAGATGAATTTTGGGCAAATGCAGAAGTTGGCAAAACATATAAAGGAAAGGTAACAAGCTTAAGTACATATGGAGCATTTGTAGACTTAGGAGCAGTTCAAGGATTATTACATATTTCAGAAATTACATGGAATAGAAATACTGCACCTAATGAAATATTAAAATTAGGACAAGAAATAGAAGTAATTGCAATAGATGTTGATAAAGAAAATAAAAGAATCAAATTATCTTATGCAGAAAAAGGACCAGATCCTTGGAAAAAGGTAGAAGGAAAATACAATATAAATGATATATTAACAGTAAAAGTAGTAAACTTAGCACCATTTGGTGCATTTGTAGAACTAGAACCTGGAATAGAAGGTTTAGTTCATCTATCACAAATATGTGAAAGAAAAATTACAAAACCAGAAGAAGAATTAAGAATAGGTCAAAAAGTAAATGCAAAAATAATAGATATGGACTTAGAAAATAAAAAAATAGAATTATCAATAAGAGAATTAGAAAATACATCTAACGAATATAAGGAGTAAGGAGTAATAAAAATGATTAACGAAAATATAAGAAACATAGCAATAATAGCACACGTAGACCATGGAAAAACTACATTAGTAGATGCGTTATTAAAACAAAGTCATGTTTTTAGAGAAAATGAAAAAGTTGATGAAAGAATAATGGATTCAAATGCCTTAGAAAAAGAAAGAGGAATTACAATCCTTTCTAAAAACACATCTGTTATGTATAATGATGTAAAAATTAATATTGTTGATACACCAGGTCACGCAGACTTTGGAGGGGAAGTAGAAAGAGTTTTAAAAACAGTAGATGGTGTTTTACTATTAGTGGATGCTTTTGAAGGACCAATGCCTCAAACAAGAGAAGTATTAAAGAAAGCATTATCTTTAAACTTAAAACCAATAGTTGTAATAAATAAAATAGATAGACCAGGATCAAACCCATCTAAAGTATTGGATCAAGTACTAGAATTATTTATAGAACTTGATGCCAATGATGAGCAATTAGAATTCCCAGTAATTTATGCATCTGCAAAAAATGGGATTGCTAAAATGAGCATGGAAGAAAGTAGCGATAATATTAATTGTATATTTGAAACAATAATAAAAGAAATAAATCCACCAGCTTGTGAACAAGAAGGACCAATGCAAATGTTAGTTTCTAACATAGATTATGATGAATTTATTGGTAGAATGGCAATAGGAAGATTAGAAAGAGGAACTATAAAAATAAATGATCCAGTTGCTATTTGTAAAAAAGATGGAACTACACAAAATGCAAGAATAGGTAAGATATTTACACATGTTGGTCTTAAAAAAGTAGAAGTAGAAGAAATTGGAGCTGGAGATATTATAGAAGTTTCTGGTATTCCAGATATAAATATTGGTGAAACAATATGTGACATAAATAATCCAGAAAAAATTGAATTTGTTGATATAGATGAACCAACAGTTACAATGACATTTAGTGTAAATGATGGACCACTAGCTGGAAAAGAAGGTAAATTTATAACATCAAGACATTTAAGAGACAGACTATTTAAAGAATTAGAGAAAAATGTTAGTTTAAGAGTTAAAGAAACAAATTCAGCCGATTCATTTGAAGTTGCAGGACGTGGAGAATTACATTTATCTGTATTAATAGAAACAATGAGAAGAGAAGGATATGAATTCTTAGTTTCTAGACCAAAGGTTATTATAAAAGAAATCAATGGAGTAAAATGTGAACCAATCGAAAGATTAGTTGTAAATGTTCCAGATGATTGTATAGGAAATGTAATAGAAAAACTAGGAAAAAGAAAAGCTGAAATGGTAAATATGGAACCAGCAGAAGCAGGACATACAAAAGTAGAATTTAAAATACCTGCAAGAGGATTAATTGGATATAGAACAGAATTTATGACAGATACAAAAGGTAATGGTGTTATGAACCATGTATTTGAAGATTATGAACCTTATAAAGGTACTGTTGTAGCAAGAACTAGAGGAACAATAGTAGCATTTGAAGCAGGTACATCTATAACATATGGACTATATAATGCTCAAGATAAAGGCGATTTATTTATAGGACCAGGTGTAGAAGTATATGAAGGTATGATTGTTGGAATTAACTCTAGACCAGAAGATTTAGCAATAAATGTATGTAAAGAAAAACATTTAACAAACACTAGAGCTTCAGGATCTGATGATGCATTAAGATTAGTTCCACCAATTCAAATGTCATTAGAAAAAGCTATAGAGTTTATTCAAGATGATGAATTAGTTGAAGTAACACCAAAAAGTATACGTTTAAGAAAGAAAATATTAGATACAAAGACAAGAGAAAGAGAAGCAAGAAGAAAAATAAAAGAAGACTAAATTAAATAGGGATTTGGGGACGGTCCTAAAATCCCTATTTTTTTGGAAAATTTTTATTACGTCATTAAACCAAAAACTTAGAGTAAAAAGGAGTACGGTAATGAACAAAGTAGAATTAGAAAAAATAAAAGAAAAAGCATTAGAAGAACATATTCCAATAATAATGGATGATACATTAGAAGTTATAAGCAAAATATTAAACGAAAATAAACCAAAAGCAATATTAGAGATAGGAACAGCTGTTGGCTATTCTGCTATGTGTTTTTCTGAGTATTTAGCAGAAGATGGAATAATAGATACAATAGAAAGAGAACATGATAGAGTAGAAGAGGCAAAAGAAAATATAAAAAAAGTAGGAGTAGAAGAAAAAATAAATATTTATGAAGGAGATGCAGTAGAAATACTTCCTACACTTGATAAAAAATATGATGTTGTATTTATTGATGCAGCAAAAGGAAAATATCCATTTTTCTTAGCAGAAGCTAAAAGAATGTTAAATAAAAATGGAATAATATTTGCTGATAATATTTTATATAAGGGATATGTTATGAGCGATTATAACAAGCATAAACAAAGAACTGCTGTAAGAAATTTACGTGAATATATAAAAGAAGTTACAGAAGATGAAAATTGCAAAACAGAGATTTTAGAAGTAGGCGATGGATTAGCTATAAGTAGGTTTTAAAGTAAAATGGGACTCGTATAAAATAGTGAATAAAATAGAGGTACTAGTTAACTAATACCTCTATTGTTTTTTATGGATGCTCGTCCTGTGATAAGTCGTCTTTTTGAAATTCTAAAAAGTCTTCATAACTCTGATGAAAGAAATATCTAAATCTTTCATCAAAACTATCTACTACAAGTTTATCAGATCTAGTAGATTTATCAAAAACAAAATGCATATATTTTGGTAAATAATATTCTGCAGATTCTGGTGTAGAAATATAGTTTAAAAAACAAGTTCTTGTTGTTTTATAAGCATTAAAATGACTTGCTTTACCATCTTTTTCAGTTTCACGCATCCTAAATGTTTTTATTTGAGTTTCTATATTAAATTCTATTGGATTTTCTTCATCATCTAAAGTATGTATTGTTCTGGTGATATGTAAAGAAGAATAATTGTTAGGCTTAGGTGTTTTTATATAATCTTTTCTTTTTCTTCTAATTTCTGTTATGGATTTGTTATAAGTTACAAGAAAGTCTTGTATTTTATAAGAATATTCTTGAAGTAGACTTTCATCTGTTTTACCATTAACAGATTTTAATATTATTTTATCTGCAAAAATATCTAAGGCTTCACCTTTAGACTTGATTTTTTCTCTATAACTATATTGCGATTTAACTCTTGCTAAGATATCAAAATCAACACCTGGAAAATTCTTTTTTAAAATTGCAACTTCATTTTCCAAATGATTTTTATAATATTTTAAATAAT
>CALXPV010000046.1 GCA_944390295.1 uncultured Clostridia bacterium
AGTTACCTATATTCGTGCGATTGCAAAGCAATCTGCACATGTGGCGAAGCCACTTTTCTTATATAGTAGGAAAGTTCTCCTAGTAGGAGAACTTTCTGTAGTAGATAATTATTGCGAATATTAGATTTACTAGCATTTGCTAATGCATAGAAAATCTTATATTCGCTTTTTTCTAGTATAGGAAAAATCGAGTTTTTCCTATACTAGAATGTCGCTTCGCTCTAACAACTGCACACAATTTTACTTGCGTAAAATTGGCGCACGAACAAAGACGCGACATGTTAGTTAACTAAAATGTTAGAGTATTGGAATCATGTCGCTTTTGTTCTTTATAATTTCATACCTTTACCAGTCTTGCCACCACTTAGCTCACCATTAGCATATCCTTCTAATACGTTTGTATCAAAAGAAAATACCATATTGTTTTCTTCACGATTTCTTTTTAGAGCTAGTGCTATCATTTTATCTAGTAAATCAGTATATTCTGTTCCTGCTGCCTTCCATAAATGGAATGATAAACATCCAGGAATTGTATTTACTTCATTTACATATACTTTATTAGTGTCTTCATCAATTAAAAAGTCTATACGTATAACTCCTGTACAGCCTAGTACTTTAAAAGTTTTTTGTGCTAATGTTTGAATTTGTTCTTTAAGGTCATTACTAATATTTGCAGGTAGATTTAGAACTCCAGCATTCATAGATTGTTTTCCACCACCTGTTTTTTTACCTCCAGAAATATATTTGTCTTCATAAGATAAAATATCAGATGTTTTATCTAATTCTTCACATTCAGAAGCTTTAGTTTCTTCGTAGTCTCCTAATACAGAACAATTTATTTCTTTTAAGTTTTTAATAGCTTTTTCTATTAATATTTTTCTAGCATATGTAAAAGCATCTTCTATTGCTTCTTCTAATTCTTCTTCGTTTTTGGCTACAACGATTCCTATACTAGAACCTAAATTTATAGGTTTAACTATTACAGGATATTCTATGTTTTGTTCTACTTCTTTTATTATATCTTTAGTTTCTTCATTTTTATAAAAACATTTACAATCCAAAACTGGAATATCATTTTCCTTTAATATAGTTTTAGATACATATTTATCCATACCCACTGCAGATGCTGTAACATCACATCCAACATATGGTAAGTTAAACATTTTTAAATATCCTTGTAAAGTTCCATCTTCTACATTTGTTCCGTGTACTATAGGGAAAGCTATATCTATATAATCATATACTAGACTTTCATAAAATTTCTTATTTGTTTTTAATAAAACTACTTTATTATCTTGTTGAGCTAATGTTACTTGAGTACTAGTTTTTAACAAATTATCAATATTTGTGTATTGTTTAATATCTCCTACAAAATTTCCACAATATAATCTATTATCTTTTGTAATATATATTGGTACAATATCATATTTTTCTGTATTAATATTTTCTATTGCTTGAAGAGCTGTTATAATAGAAACTTCATGCTCTACACTTTTTCCACCAAAAAACACTCCTAATTTTAATTTCATAACTATCAACCTCACTTTATAAATTATAATTATCTGGCAAATCATTTTCTAATAAAATGGTAACTGGCCCATTAATTTTAAAACTAATAACTTTTTGAACTGCTTCTTCAGGGGATGCAACTATAAATACTTTTTCTTTATCATAACCCGCATCTTCAATTCCTTCTAATATAGGTTTATAATGATTTGTGCCTACTAGAAAAATATAATCACAAACATTAGTCATATATTTTCCTAATTCAAAATTATATTTGTTTTCATCTTTACCAAGTTCAATAAGACCTGGTGTTACAATTACTTTTGTTCCTTCAAATTCACCTAATGTATCAACTGCTGATTTTGAACTTATAGGATTTGCATTATATGAATCATCAATTATTGTTAAATTTCCATTATTTAATAATTCTAGTCTATGTTTTACATTTTTTATTTCTCTTAATTTTATTATTATTTTTTTCATAGGTATTCCTAAGTAGTTTGCTACAGCAATAGCTCCTGTAAGATTTTCTATATTGTGTCTACCTATTAATTTTGTTTTTAATTCGGTTTCTTCTTTAGTAGATTTATCAATCATATTAAATTTTAAACCTTTACTAGAAGATCTTAAATTATATGAGTTGTAATCTAGTTTATTATCATCTATTCCATAAGTTATTTTTTTCATATCAATTTGCTTATTTTTGATATATTCATTATCATAGTTTAAAAATATTGTTCCATCATTTTGTTTTACACTATCAGCTAGTTCGAATTTTGTTTTTATAATATTTTCAATTGATTTAAAGCTTTCCAAATGCTGTGGACCAATTGATGTTATAACTCCTAATTTTGGATTAACTATATCGCAGATTTCTTTTATATCACCGATATTTGTTGCACCCATTTCACAGATAAATATTTGATGTGTTGGTTTTAAATCTTCTCTTATAGTTTTTACTACGCCCATTGTTGTATTAAAATTTTTAGGTGTTTTTAATACATCATATTTTTCAGATAATAAGCTATACAAAAAGTTTTTCATACTTGTTTTTCCATAGCTTCCTGTAACTCCAATTACTAATAAATTAGGCATTTTGCTAAGAATTTGCTTTGACTGATTTACATATCTTTTTCTATTTAGTTTTTCTATAGGATAATTAATTAAATTTCCAAGTACAATTAACATATTAGCAAATATATTTACAGCAAATAATTTAATTAATAAATAATTATTAAAACCACCTATTAATAAAATAAATACTAAAAGTATTATCTCGGTGAAGAGTAATCTTTTTATTCTACTTGTATATTTTAGTGCAATTTTTGATTTTTTCTTAGGAAAATTATATATGATAGAAATAATCAAAAATAGAATTGCGACTATATTAGTAAATAAATTATCAAACGCTATAAGTACTGCTGGAACAACTAAAAGGAAAAGTTGCATACTTAATTTCTTTAAATTTTTATTCATCCATTTAAAATGCTTTAAGAAAAAATAAGAATTTAATTGCAACATATGCATATTAAAGATGATTAAAAATATATAATTAATTATAAGTTCAATTATTAATATTGTTCTCATTAATTTTTACCTCCTGTAATAAAATTATTAATTATTTTGTTTATTGGCATAGGTCTTTCTAAAAATACATAATGAGAACAACCTTCAAAACTTACTAATCCAGCATTAGGAATCATTTTCTCCATTATCTTGGCGTTTGCAAAAGGAGTTTCTGCATCATTTTCTCCCCAAAGTAATAATGTTGGAACTTTGATTTCCGGTAATCTATCAATTAAATTTTCATTTACTAATTTTACAAGAGTATTCCTCATTACAGGGCTTGCATTTCGATAATCTACAGAACCCATTTTATTTTTTAGCTTTTCTACAGCATTTGGGAATATATTCTTGATAATTGGTAAACTTAGAAATTTTTTTCCTATTTTTACTGTTGCAATTTTTAATCTCTTTTTTAAAGTTTTCTTGTTTACAATTCCAGCACTACCTATTAAAATTAATTTTTTTACTTTAAATTCTAGATTATTGTCTGCTAGCATTTTTATGCATATTCTTCCACCATTAGAGTGACCAATAATAGATAGTTCTTTTATATTCATTTGACAAATAAATTCTTTAACTAAACTTATATAGTTATCTACATTCCATGGTTCTTTTGGTTCATCAGATTTTCCAAATCCAGGCATATCAAAATAAAAAACTTTTGCATAACTTGAAATTGATTCTGCTAAATTTTTATAAACTCTGTAATCTGTTCCCCAGCCTGCAAGTATTAAAATATTTTCTCCTTCTCCTTTAACCATGTATTCTATATTTAATCCATTTATTACAGTTTTTATATGTATCACTCCTTATCAATAAAATCATATATTGTATCATATTCATCTTTATCGTTAAAATGCCACCACTCATATTCATATATTTTAAAACCACATTTTGTCATTATATTTTGTAATATTGAGCGGTTTTTCTTTGCAGTTTCACTTAAAAATTCATAATCTGCATAACTTTCTTTACCAAAATGATCAAATTCTGTTGGCATTTCTAGTTCCTTATTGTCTAATGTGCATAATGTAATATCTACTGCAGATGCCATACAATGATAGCTATTACCATTCTTAGGGTTAGTTACAAACGTTTCATCCGGGTATTTTTTATACATTATTTCTTGATATTTTATAGGTCTAAAAGCATCCCATATTTTTATTTTATATCCTAATTTTTTTAACTTTTTATTTGCTTTAAGTAACTTTTTTGCAGTCTTTTTTCTTAATAAACAAATATTAGTGTCATATAGGATGGTTTTAGCAAAGTTTTCATTAGTAGAATATACAAGCTCTATTAATATGCCATCATTTTCAGACAATTCTTTTAGTTTATATTTTCTTATAAATTCACTTTTATTCATATTGATCTCCAATTCATAAATATTTTATCTTTCGAAGTTTAAATTAACAACTTAGCACTTTTCACGTTTTTAAAAACATTTCACGTTAAATTCACGATAATTTATTGCTGTTTTATTTTTTTTCTATTATAATAAATTATAGGAGGTTTATCCAGTGAAAAAGAATTTTATTAGGTTAAATATTAATGATAATTATCTATCATTTGGTAATTTTTTAAGAGTTATAAAAGAAGAAGCAAATAATTCTAATACATTTTGGCAATCAGATTTATTTTCTATAATATTTAATATAGATACAATTGCAGATAGTACAGTAAATAACTACTGTACAGGATTTAGAGCAATAAATCCTAGATATAAAGAATATATAAAGTCTTTAAAAAACAATTACGAAAAAGATAATGGAACTTTATTTCCAATGTTTAAAGGAATTTTAGAATTAATAGATATAAATTCTCCAAGTAGAATTACTTTAAAAACTTTTAACGAAAATAAAATTATATATAATATTTGTAATAGATTATATTCTATAAGTAAAAATGATTCAGATGTTAGTTCGCTTTTATTAAAATCATTATATAAAAACTTATTGAGTAATAACTTATATAATTTTTTAGCAGAGGTTTTATTTTATACAGTATTAGATAAAAAACAGCCTATTTTTATAGATGAGACGCTGAATAATATTATTGAAAAAAAGATATATGATACTAACATTTCTATAAATGATATTGAAGATTTTATAAACATACAATTAACTTCTGGAATATGGTCAATTAGAGGAATTTACGAATTAGCCAAAAAAGGAAATCCTTTTGCATGTTTTGAAATGGCATCTATGGAATGTTATGGAATAATAACAGGAACTGCAAGATATGAAAAGGCATATGAATATTACAAAGTTTCTGCAAAAAATAATCATCCTACTGCAAATTGGGCTATTGGTTATTTATATTATGAAGGACATATTGGATCTAAATCAAAAAAAGATATGGCATTAGCTTTTAAATATTTTAATAAAGCAAGAAAATTACAATGTCCAAATGCATATACAAGTTTGGGGAATATATTCTTAAACGGTACAATTCCACACATACAAAAAGATGAAAAAAAAGCTGTTAAAATGTTTGAAAAAGCTACTGAAATGGGTCATGTGTATGCATATAATAATTTAGGAAAAATATATGAGAAGAAAGGAAAATTAAAAAAAGCTTTTGAATATTATCTTACTTCTGCAAACTTAGGAGATAGTTGGGGGCAAAATAGGGTAGGAGAATTTTATAGACTAGGAAAAGTAGATAAAATAGATTTAAGAAAAGCTTTTGAATATTATACTTTGTCAAGTGAATCACCAAGGTTTACATTATGCTCTTGGTCAAAATATAATTTGGCTAAATATTTTTACAAAGATGGAAATCTTGAAATTGAAATAAAAAAAGATATAGATAAAGCAGTTTCACTTTTTTTAGATGTAGCAAATGAAATAGTATTAGCACTAGAAGAGATAATTTACATATATTATGAATTGTATATAACAAATAATAGGGAAGAGAAGTATTTAAATGAACTTAAAAAATATATAAATAAAATTGAACATCATACAGAATATAATAATACAATAGCCAAAAGAATAAATATGAAATTAAAAGATATTTATAAAAACAACGAAAAAATAGTTTTACCGTGAAAATGAACTTTAAGGCCTTCTTAAAGTTCATTTTTTGTGGTATAGGAAAAATCACTTTTTCCTATATCACAAAAATAACATTGCACACAATTTTACTTGCGTAAAATTGACGCACGAACAAAGACGCGACATGTTAGTTAACTAAAATGTTAGAGTATTGAAATCATGTCGCTTTTGTTCTTGTAATATCACGTTTAACTAAATGTTGTACAATATGTCAAAATATAGTATAATATATCTGCATTATAACAAAAAAGGAGAACAAATTGGAAAGTAATATACCACAAACAGATAACTTAGAATTAGTAGAAAAAAATTTAGATAAAAAAACAAATATAGCTTTAATACTAGGAATAATATTTATTAGTTTTATTATAATAATATTTTTAGTTTTTTTAGGAGTTACAGCATATATTTCATCAACAAATAAAATAATTTCGAGAATAAAAATAAATGGAATAGATGTTTCTGGATTAACTCAAAACGAAGCTATAGCAAAAGTAACAGAAGAATTTAATAAAACATTACCTACAAATGCAACTGTTGTTCATGGAGAGTACGAAACACAGTTGGGATTAAATGATATGGGTGTTAATTTTAATGTTAATGGATTAGTAGAAGAAGCATTTAACCAAGGAAGAGATGAAAACGTATTTTCTAATATGTTTACTATATTAAGAAATATGGTATCAACAAAAAATATAGGATTAGATGTTAGCATTAATAATGAACAAACTACAAATTTATTAAATGATATATCAACTAAATTGCCAGATACAGTAGTACAAAGTAGCTATTATATAGATGGAAACAATTTAATTATTACAAGTGGAAAAACTGGAATGGTTGTTGATACAGAAAAAACTATTCAAGAAATAAAAAATAATATTGATAATTTAACATATGCTAATAAAAAAATAGAATTAATTACTGTATCAAAAGATCCAGATAGTATAGACATTGATAAAATTCATAATGAAATATATAAAGAACCAGTAGATGCATATTATACAACAAATCCATATGTTGTATATCCACATGAAAATGGTGTTGATTTTAAAATTACAATAGATGAAGCAAAAGCAATGGTAGCAGAACCAAAAGAAGAATATAAAATACCTTTAAAATATACATCGCCAAATGTAACAACAAATATGATTGGTACAGAAGCATTTCCAGATTTGCTTGCAAAATATAGCACTAAATATAGTTCAAGTAATAAAGATAGAACAACAAATTTAAGACTTGCAGCAGAAAAAATTAATGGAACAGTAGTAATGCCAGGTGAAATCTTTTCATATAATACAGTTGTTGGTGAAAGAACAATAGAAGCAGGATATAAAGAAGCGGCAATGTATGTTAATGGCGAAGTTGTAGATGGATTAGGTGGAGGAATTTGCCAAATTTCTACTACTTTATATAATGCAGTATTATACTCAAATTTAGAAATCGTTGAAAGAAAGAATCATAGATTTGTGCCATCATATTCAGATGCAGGAAGAGATGCAACAGTTGTTTATGGAGCTATAGATTTTAGATTTAAAAATACTAGAAATTATCCAATAAAGATAATGTTTTCTGTAAGTGGTGGAGTTGCTAAGTGTGAAATCTTTGGATTAAAAGAAAATCCAGATTATGAAGTAGAAATAAGTTCTAAAGTAACAGAAAGGACATCAACAACTATAAAATCTGTTACATATAAAACAGTAAAACAAAATGGACAAGTGATTAGTTCAGGAATTATTAATAGAGATACATATAAAAGACATTAGGAGGAAAAAATGTATTTAGTAGTAGGATTAGGAAATCCAGAAGGAGAATATTCAAATAGCAGACACAATATGGGCTTTGATACAATAAATAAAATAGCAGAAAAACTAGATGTAAAAATATCTAGAGAAAAATATAAAGGCTTATATGGAGAAACTACTATAAACAATGAAAAAGTAATTTTATTAAAACCACAAACATATATGAATTTAAGCGGGGATTCTATAATTCAATTTAAGAATTTTTATAAAATACCTGATGAAAATATTATTATAATATATGATGATATGGATATAGAAAAAGGAAATATAAAAATAAGAAAACAAGGTGGACCAGGTTCACACAATGGAATGAAATCTGTAATAGATGTTTTAAATACAGATGTTTTTCCTCGTATAAGAATTGGAATTGGCAGACCAATGTTTAAAGAAATGACTATAGCATATGTATTAGAAAAAATATCAAAAGAAGAAAGGGAAATATTAGATAAAGCAATAGACAAGGCTGCAGATGCTACTATTGATATTATAGAAAAGGGTATTGACAAGACAATGAATATGTATAATTAGATGGAAAGGAAGAAATTATGCAAGAACTAAGAATAAAAGTTGATACGAATGAGAAAATAATTACATTAATAGATGATTATAAAGTTGTTGAAAAATATATAGAAACAGCTGATGAAAGTATAGAAGGAAATATATATATTGGTGTAGTTAAAAATATAATACCAGGAATAAAAGCAGCATTTGTAGATATAGGACAAGAAAAAAATGCCTTTATTCATTTTGAAGATATTTATAAAACAAATAATGAGATAAAATTAAATGAAAAAATTTTGGTACAAGTTCAAAAAGATGAAATAAATCAAAAAGGAGCAAAGCTAACTACAAATATTAAATTAACAGGAAGACAGATTGTTTTATTACCTACTACTGATATTATTACTGTTTCTAGAAAAATAGAAAATGAAAAGGTAAAAGAAAAATTAATAGAAATTGTAGCAGAGAATTTACCCAAAGGTGTAGGTGCAATAATTAGAACAACAGCATCAAAGGCAACTAAAACAGAGATTATAGACGATATACAAAGATTAGTAAAAGACTGGAATAACATAGAGAAAAAAGTGCAAAATTCAAATGAAGCACCAATGTTATTAGGAAAAAATAATACTATTATAGAATCTGTAATACTTGGAACAGCAGATAGTGGAATGGACAAAATAATTACAGATAGTAAAGAAGAAAATAAAAAAATCGAGAAATTTTTAAAAGAATTTGAATTAGATGACAAAGTAAAAGTAGAGTATGATGAAAAAGTATTAGATAAATATAAAATAAAAGATGAACTAGAAAAACTAAATAATAATAAAATTTGGCTTAAATGTGGAAGTTATATAGTAATAGATAAAACAGAAGCATTAACTTCTATAGACGTTAATTCTGGAAAATATACAGGAAAAGAAAATTTAGAAAATACTATTTTAAGAGTTAATGAAGAAGCTACTGTAGAAATAGCAAAGCAAATAAGATTAAGAGATATGAGTGGAATTATTATTATTGATTATATAGATATGGAACTAGAAGAGAATAAGCATAGAATTATGAAATTATTAGAACAAGAAGTAAAAAAAGATAGAGCTAAAGTACAAATAGAAGGATTTACAAGATTAAACTTACTAGAGATGACAAGAAAACAATTATATGGAAAGAGCGAATAGAAAGGAGTATTATGAAAGTAGGTTTTATTTCACTAGGTTGTTCTAAAAACTTAGTAGATACAGAGATTGCAATAGGAATATTAAAAAATCATAATATGGAAATTGTAAATAATCCAGAAGAAGCAGAAATGATTATAGTAAATACTTGTGGATTTATAGATCCTGCTAAAGAAGAGGCAATTAATACTATATTAGAAATGGCAGAATATAAAAACAAGAAATGCAAATATTTAGTTGCAATGGGATGTTTGGTACAAAGATATACAGAAGATTTAAAAAAAGCTATTCCAGAAGTTGACTTATGGATAAGATTAGATAGTTATGAGAGATTTTGGAACCAAATAGAAGATTTAATAAATGGAAAAGAACAAGAAATAACTATTTCAAAAATAGAAACAAATGCATATACTAAAGATGCATTACCACTTCCAAGTAAAGAAGAATTTTTTGAAAGAACATTAACAACAGGTAACAATTTTGCATATTTAAAGATTGGAGAAGGTTGTAGTAATAGATGTACATATTGTGCAATTCCATATATAAGAGGTCCTTTTGTAAGCAGACCTATGGAAGATATTATAGAAGAAGCAAAACTTCTTGCTAAAAAAGGAATAAAAGAACTTATTGTAATTGCACAAGATACAACTAAATATGGATTGGATTTATATCAAAAAACAATGCTTGCTAAAGTATTAAAAGAAATTTGCAAAATAGATGGAATAGAATGGGTAAGATTTTTATATTCATATCCAGAAGGAATTACTGATGAATTAATAGAAGTAGTAAAAAACGAACCTAAAATATGTAAATATTTTGATATTCCAATACAACATATATCAAATTCTGTTTTAAAAAGAATGAATAGAAAAACAACTAAAGAGAACATAAAAGATGTTATAAATAAAATAAGGACAAATATTCCAGAAGTTACAATAAGAACAACAGTGATGGTTGGCTTCCCAGGTGAAACAAAAGAAGATTTTGAAGAATTATATGATTTTGTAAAAGAAACAAAATTTGATAAACTAGGAGCATTTACATATTCTAAAGAAGAGGGAACACCAGCTGCTAGATTAAAAGAACAAATACATCCAATGACTAAAAAAGCAAGATATCGTAAAATTATGGAAGAACAACAAAAAGTGTCAGAAAATAATTTAAAACAAATTATAGGCAAAGAAATAAAGGTGTTAGTAGAAGATAAAACTTTTGATGAAAGATATTATATAGCAAGAAGTCAAAATGAAGTTCCAGATATTGATGGACTAATATATATTAAAAATTCTAAAGATGTGGAATTAGGAAAATTTATAAACTGTACAATAACAGATTCTAGAGAATATGACTTAATTGCAGAAATTAGAGATTAAGGGGCGGTCCTTAGGGATTAAGGGACGGTCCTAAAATCCCGATTTAGAAAGTTAAATAAAAAGAGAAAGCCTCAGACCAATTGAAACATCAATGGCCTGAGGTTTTAAATATAATTATTAATAATTTTCTGCATTAACTTCGAAGAATGATTGTGGATGATTACATACTGGGCAAACTTTTGGAGCTTCTGTTCCAACAACAATATGTCCACAGTTTCTACATTTCCAAACAACGATACTTCCTTTTTTAAATACTTCTCCATCTTTTACATTTTCTAAAAGTTTTCTGTATCTTTCTTCATGATGTTTTTCAACTTCTCCAATAGCTCTGAATTTAGCAGCAATTTCTGTAAATCCTTCTTCTTCTGCTTCTTCAGCAAATCTTTTATACATATCTGTCCATTCGTAATTTTCACCGGCAGCTGCATCTGCTAAGTTTTGCATTGTATCTCCAATTCCATTTAAATATTTAAAATGTATTTTTGCATGTTCTTTTTCGTTTTCTGCTGTTTCTAAAAATAATGCTGCGATTTGTTCGTAACCTTCTTTTTTAGCAACGCTTGCAAAATAAGTATATTTATTTCTAGCCTCAGATTCTCCTGCAAAAGCGGCTTTTAAGTTAGCTTCTGTTTTTGATCCTTTTAATTCCATAATATACCTCCCAATATTTTTACTCTAACTAATATTGCCATCTTTAAAATAAGGGCAATGCAATTAGCTTGTACAAATTAAAATTATCAAATAAAATTAAGATGACAACTTAATTTGTCATATAGTATAATATATCAAAATAGCCCTTAAGTCAAGGAACATAAATTGTCGAATTAAGGGATTGAACTTTAAGAACCGTCCCTAAAGTTCATTGAAAGGAGAAGTATATGTATTATTTTGATATAGGATCATCAACAGTTAAATTATATGAATATAAAACAGAATTAAAACTAATTGAAGAAAAATCAATTATGTTTAAAAAAGGATTTTCAGAAGAAGGTATTATAAAAGAAAATATAGATAAATTATTAGAATTTATAAAAAAGGTAGAAGAGAAATATAATTTGTCAGATAAGAACACCAAAATTTTTGCAACAGGAGTATGGAGAAAGATACCAAACATACAGCTAGAAGATGTGAAAATGAGTTTTAAACAAATTAATTTGGATTTTAATGTAATTACTCATGAAAAAGAAAATTATTATTTTGAGAAGGCTATGCAGGGAAATTATCACAACAGAGTTATGATGGTTAATATGGGAGGCAAAACTACAGAATTAGTTATATTTAATAACGATAAAGTAGAAAATAGAGTTAATTTAAATGTAGGGGTATCAGATATTTTTGATAAGTTTAAAGATATAAATGAATTAAATTCCGGAATAACAAAAGAAGAAGTCATAAATTATCTAGAAACTTTAATTCCTGAAAACATTGATTTTAATTGTGATATTGCAATACATACAGGTGGAGAATTAAGATTTCAAAAATTAGTACAATACAATTTACAAGAAAATAAATTTTTTGATGATGGAATTCATAAAGAATATGTTACATATGAAGACTTTGATAAAAAGAACAACGAAATTTTGAAAAATACTTCATTAGATGAATTAAGAAGTTTAATGCCAAGTAATCCAGATTGGATGAATGGAGCAAAAGCAGGAGTATTGCTAGGAGAAACTATTTTTAAGAAAGCTAATATAAAATATATAATTCCTTCAGACTTAAATTTAATAAATGGTGTTGTGAAAGAAGAGTTGTAAGGAAAAAAAGGATATGCATGATGAGTAATGCATATCCTTCTTTTATTATATAGGAAAAATCGACAGATTTTTACGTATATAATAAGGTTAAGTTACCTATATTCGTGCGATTGCAAAGCAATCTGCACATGTGGCGAAGCCACTTTTCTTATTGTATAGGAAAAATCGCCAGATTTTTACGTATACAACAAGGTTAAGTTACTTTAGTTCGTGCGATTGCGAAGCAATCTGCACATGTGGCGAAGCCACTTTTCTTATATATAGTAAAATATTGATAAAAAGCAAATAATATGATAAAATGTGGCAAATTTAATATTTAAACATAAGGGCTCAC
>CALXPV010000047.1 GCA_944390295.1 uncultured Clostridia bacterium
TGTAAAGGTTTTAAGTTTGATAAAATTATGTAAACGTTGTATAATTTTATTGTTGTTAGTCTTTGGAAAAGAGTTTATTTAGCGTTCTTTCTCTTGTTTTAATTAGTTGTTAAATTATGTAAAATATGTTATAATAATTGTATCCATAATTACAAAAAAAGAACCAATTGTTTGAGGTTAAATCCCAAAAACAAAAAAGGTTCTAAAAAAGGAGGAAAATTTATGGATAAGAAAGACAAAACGAATGAATCTCGGGGAGAAAAATTTTCGAGAAAATTCTTAAAAATCTCGAAAATTTTCTGTATTGTATCAGTAGCATTTTTAGTACTGGTGCAATTTCAGACAATTAGGAAGCAAGACGAGCTCATAAATCAGCAAGATGAGCTTATTCAGCAAATGGATGAGAACCTGCAGTTGCAGCAGGATGTTATCCAAAAGCTGAAAGAAATATTTGCTTCCGATTACAGGGAAGACGAGGAATCAATCGTGGTTCCCGCTCCCGAGGGAGACGTCGTTTTGACTACAGCACAATGGTAAATAACCTAGTGCTGTAGTCTCCTTACAAACGGAGGGAATAATCTACAAGATTATTCTCTCTGCTTTTTTTTATAGTAGGAAATCTCTCCTAGTAGAAGAGATTTCTGTACTAGATAATTATGGCGAATATTAGATTTTCTAACATTTGCCAATGTGTAGAAAATCTTGGATTCGTTTTTTTAGAAAAATAAAAGAAAAATCGAAATTTTGTTTGACAAACAAAATTGCTTATGATAATATAGTAAAAAAATTAGGAGAGTGAATGGGTTGAAAAAAGATAAAAGCGATTTAAATAAAAGAGAAAAAGCAATATTAAGCTTTATAGAAAAACAAATAAATCTATATCAATATCCACCATCTGTTAGAGAAATAGGAAAAGCAGTTGGTTTAAGTTCAACAGCAACAGTACATGGATATCTTGCAAAACTAGAAAGCAAAGGATATATAAGAAAAGAATCACAAAAAGGTAGAACATTACGAGTTGTTCAAGACGACGAAGTAATAAGAAAACCAAAAGATGTGTATACAGGTAAAGAAATGGTGGATGTACCAGTTGTTGGAAAAATAACTGCAGGTGCACCAATTTTAGCTGTAGAAAATATAACAGATACATTTCCAATTCCATTAGATTTTGTTGGAAATTCAGAAAGCTTTATGCTTACTGTAAGAGGAGAAAGTATGATAGAAGCCGGAATTTTAGATGGTGACTTTATACTTGTAAAACAACAAAATACTGCAGAAAATGGAGAAATTGTTGTAGCACTAATCGAAGATGAAGCAACAGTAAAAACTTTTTATAAAGAAAATAATTATATAAGATTACAACCAGAAAATAGTACAATGGCACCTATAATAGTTCCAGATTGTAAAATCCTTGGAAAAGTTGCTGGTGTATTCAGAAAAATGTAAGAATAAAAAAACAAAAAAAGTTCATAATATTTGTAGGTGAGTATTATGAAACAAGACAAAAACAATCAACCAGAAGTAGGAGAAGATACGGGAGAGTTTGTTCCTACTAGATTTGCATGGATTAGTTTAAAAAAGCAAAAAGAAAATGCGAAAAGACTTCAAAATATAACTAAAAAAGGAAAAATAAAAAATACGGATTTATAAAAATCCGTATTTTTTACTTGAAATAATTATAATAAAAATGGTACAATACATATGTTAAAAAATATTGGAGGTTAATATGGATAAAAAAAGTAAAGAGATTTATTCAGAACTTGATGCTTTTTTAAACTGCATAGATGAATCAAAAAGAAATAAAATACCTGAAGATTTACGTGAGTTAATAAAAAGTAAAAAAGATGAAACTTATAACCCACAATATCCTAAAGGAGCATCTGTAGATAAAATTAAAATAAAGAAAGAAACCGTAGATATGATTAATTTATTAAATTTTAACTACTGGTGTGAAGGCGAAAAAGAGAGAAAAGATTTGCTAGATAGAATTGCAAACAGAAAAAAAGAAGAAAAGCTAAAATATACAGCATTTGATAAATTAAAAAATATATTTAAAAAGAAAAGTTAGTAATCTTAAAGAAATGATTACTAACTTTTTGGTATATAGATTATAAATTTGCAAGAAAAAACATCAAAGCAGAGGTTATAACTTATACTGACTTGTATATAATTCATAGTATTTTCCTTTTTTATCTAAAAGCTCTTTGTGAGTTCCAATTTCTACAATTTTACCATTATCTACAAAAGCAATATAATCACAATTAATAATAGTAGATAATCTATGTGCTATTATAATAGAAGTAGAGTTTTTTATTAAATTTGATAACGCTTTTTGGACTTTTGCTTCTGTAAGTAAATCTATATTACTTGTAGCTTCATCTAAAATTAATATTGGTGGTTTAGCAAGCAAAATTCTTGCAATATTAATTAATTGAATTTCTCCTTCTGAAAGCATATCAGAAGAATTTATAATTGTATCATACCCATTAGGCAATCTTTGCACAAAAGTGTCTACAAATGCTAATTTAGCGGATGTAAGAACCTTATCTTTAGAAGCTTTAGGATTAGCATAAGCAATATTTTCGTATATTGTACCATTAAAAAGTTTTGAATCTTGTAAAACAATTCCGATATTTTTTCTTAAAGTAGAAATATCTATATTATTAATATTAATTCCATCAATAAGTATTTCACCACTTTGAATTTGATAAAATCTAGAAAGTAAATTAACAATAGTTGTTTTACCAGAACCTGTTTTACCAACAATAGCAATACTTTTATTTTTAGGAATATATAAATTTAAGTCTTTTATTAAAGGCTCATTATTATTGTATGAAAAACAAACATTTTTAAATTCTATAATGCCATTTAAACTATTTACAGGTAATAAATTATTTTGTTTAAATTCAAATGAAATATCATTTTTCATAAAATTACTAAATCTTTTTGCAGAAGCAAAAGCAGTTTGAATTTCTGTAAAAATAGAACTTATTTCGTTAAAAGGCCTTGTAAAAATATTTGTATATAATAAAAATGTAGAAATATTACCAATAGTTAGTAAATTGTTTTTTGCAAAGATAATTCCAATAATTCCTATAGAGACATACAAAATATTAGATATAAGACGTGTACTTGGATTATTCAAAGAAGAATAAAATTGTGCTTTATATCCATATTTATATAGGTTATTATTTTTTAAATTAAAATTTTCCTGTATTTTATCTTTATAGTTATAATTATCTAATGTTGTCTTGCTAGATATTATATCTTCTACATAAGAATTTAAACTACCTAGTAAATCTGCTCTATTATCAAATAGATTTGTTGTATTTTTTATGATGAATTTTGATATTAAAAACATTAATATCGAAACAAAAATAAGTATAAATGTAATAATAATATTCAAGTTTATCATAATATAAACAGAAAAACATATAGTTGTAATTCCCATTAGTATCTTAGAAAAATTTTGTATTATTCCATTTGATATATTTTCTATATCTGCTGTAAAGAGATTTATTATATTGCCAGTTTTTTCTTTTTCTATTGTACTTAAAGAAAGCAAATCTAATTTTTTATATAGTGAATCTTTTAATGTTTTAGATAATTTTGAATTGTAAATTGCTAAAACACAGTTTAATATTGTATTTACCAAAAACAATGCTATAAATACACTAAGAAGTAGAACAATAGTGTTAATAATATTTGCATTTCCAATCTTATCCACAATATTTCCTATAATTAGGGGATAAGTAATTGTAAGAATTGAAGATATTATGGACAATACAAAAATGCAAGCAATGTATATTTTTGAATATTTAAAATTAAATAATTTAGTTATTTTCATTATTATCTCCTTGTGAAGAATATTTTAATATTTCATTATAAAACTCTGATCTTTCTAATAGTTCTTTATGTGTTCCTATATCTAGAATTTTTCCGTCATCAAGTAAAACTATTTTGTCACAATTTTTTATTGTAGAAATTTTTTGCGATGAAATTAATCCAGTAATATGATTAGTCTTTAGATAATTAAAAAGATTTGTAATTACATTGTTTTCAGTAACTATATCTAAAGAACTTGTAATGTCATCAAATAATATTATAGAAGGATTTCCTACAAATGCTCTTGATATATTAAGTCTTTGTTTTTGACCACCCGATAAATTAGATGCATTATTTACTAAAACATGATTTAACTTATCCGGATATTTTGTAACAAAATCTTTAGCATCAGAAAGTGCTAGTGCATTCCAAATGGTTGAATCTTCAGAAGTTCTTCCTAAAGAAATATTTTCAAAAATTGTATCTGTAATAAAGAAAGGATGTTGATTTATTAGATATATTTTGTTTTTTAAAAAGCTATTTTCATATTCATCAATATTTTTTTCAAATATTTTAACATAACCAGACTTTGCACTAATATTTTTATTTAATAAATTTAAGATTGTAGTTTTTCCAGAAGCTGTTAAACCAATAAAACCAACAATTTCACCTTGTTTTATTTGTAAAGATAAATTTTCTAAAAATTTATTAGTATTATACGAAAAAGAAACATTATCTAATTCAATTGCAGTATTATTATCTTCGAATTTATTTAAAATACCTGTATTTGTAGCTGGTTCTGAATTTAAAATTTCTATAACTCTTTTACTAGATGAAAAGCACTTTGTATAAATAGTAACTAAATTAGAAAGCACAATAACTGCAAGTAACATTTCAGTTATATAATTTATAATTGCAATAAGTTCTCCCTTAGTTAAAAATTCACCCAAAATCATAGAATTACTTAAATTTAAAATTAGAAGTATTGTTAAATTTAAAATCAAAATGGAAATTGGGTTTAACAAATTAGAAACTATATTAGCTAATTTGCTAAAATGAAAATTTGAATTATTTATTTTATTAAACTTATCATATTCTTTAGTTTGAGTTACAAAACTTCTTATAAGTTTTATATTTACTAAATTTTCCTTAATCTTTAAGGATATTTTATCTAAAAAATAATTAGATTTTGAATATAATTTACTTGCAATTTTAACAATTATAAAAATAACAAGAAATAGAATAATACTTGATGTTAATACAATTAGTGCAAGTTTTGGACTAATTATAAAAATCATTATAATAGAACCAATAAAGATAAAAGGAATTCTAATAACAAGTCTAATAAACATAGCAACTCCAGTTTCTAAATTAGTTACATCATTTATAATTCTATTTACAATAGCAGAAGTTCCTAAATGATTTAGTTTATATGTAGGAACTTGATTTATATGTGTAAATAAATTTTCTCTTAAAGTTTTACTAAAGCCCTGAGATGTCTTTGCAGCAATATATTGTGCTATGCTTGCAAAAACAAATCCTAAAACAACTAATACTAAAAGAAAGACCAAATAATAAATTAATTCATTAGTAGAAAAATTATTATAGTTATCAATTAAAAAAGCAATGATAATTGGTAATGAAATTTCTATAATTGCTTCTAGTAATTTAAAAATTGGTCCGAATATTAAATTTAATTTATATTTTTTTAAATAATTAAGTATTTTTTTCATTATAAATTCCTCTAAATTAATATTTATAGATATTATATCTTAAAGAAATAAAAAAATGTAGAAAAATAATAATTAAATATAAAATTTATTGAACCAAAAGTCTAAAAATGATATAATTTTAGGCAGGTGATGAATATGAATAAAAAGAAAATTTTTGCATGTGTGATATTAATAATTCTAGTTATACAATCGGTAATGCCATTAATATCAAAAGCTGCAGATTCTGCATTAAATGTGGAATTAACTAGAGATCAAAATATAATAAATGTTGTAGCTACATCAGATGTAAATATTACAAAATTAGAATATGTACATAAAGATGTGGAGCTAAGCTATTTTCAAGAAGAACATGATGATATTACAGAAATTAATATAACACCAAGTACAAGAGTTACCTCTACAATACAAATGAATGGATATGGTACTTATAGTGTTTATGCAGAAGATACAAATGGTTCTGGTTTCTTAAGTAAAATAACAGTTAACGATCCAGCGGGTAGACCAGAAATTACAGTAAATCAAGACGAAAACAATCCACTTAAATTAAATATACTTGTTACAGCAAAAGATTCTCCTATAGTAGAATTAAAAATAGCTAAAAAATCAAGTATGGATGAAGAAATTGATTTATCAGATGAAAGCGTTGGAGAAAAAATAGATATTGTTAGTGGACAAAGAATAGAAACAAGCTATACATTATCAGAAGAAGGAATTTATGCAATTTATGCAAGAACAGAAAGTGGATCTTCTACAACATTTACAACAGCTATAGCAGCAACTTTTCCACTAAGTATAGAAGTTACACAAATAGATAAATTAACAGTTAATATAAAAGCAAAAAGTAATATGAGCAATATTGCTAAAATAAAATATGCAACAGCGAGCGAAATATCAGGACTAGATGATTTTAAAACAAAAGGAACAGAAATACCAATAGAAAGTGCAAAAGAATTAGACTTAGATTATGAAATGCCAGCAGAAGGAACATATTGGTTCTATATAGAAGATGAAATTGGATATAGAAAAATGACACAATTAACTGTAATTTCAGAAGATCAAAACTTAATGTGGATAGATATAGACCAAGATGAAAGTAATCCAAAGTTATTACATATAACTGCTGGAAGTCAATTATCAGATATCGTAGAAATGAAATACCTAATTGGTACAGGTGTAGAATTAGAAGATGTAAAAAATTATGGTGATAATTTAGAAATAACACCTGGTCAAGAAGTATCTACAGACTTAACAGTAGAACATAATTGTACAGTTAATATATACATTAAAGATGAAAATGAATACGGATATTTTTATTCTAAAACAATTACAGGAATAGATGATATAACAGATAAAGTGCCACCAGAAATAACACTTAAACAAGATACAGATAATTTAAGAAAAATAAATGTAACAGTAACAGATGAATCATATATAAGAAGAGTAAAATATGCAGAAGGAAGCCAAGACGTAACATATTTTGAAAATAATGGTATACAAATTGGTCAAGGAAGTTTAGGATCAACAATAGATACATCATTTGAAATAGATAAGGTAGGAATTTATACAGTTTATGCAGAAGATAATGAAGGAAATAAATCAGTAGAAGAAATTAATATTCTTTCAATAGATGAAGATGTAGAAGATACAACACCACCAGAAATAGAAGCAACTATAAATTCACCAGTAGGAAACAGAGTAAAAGTAGATGTAATTATAAAAGATGAATCATCATTAGAAGTTGCAAAAATTGCAAAAGGTAATCAAAAAGAAGATTATTTTGCTGATAATGGACAATTACTAGAACTTGATGAACTTTCAGGAGTTTCAAGAGGAAGTTTTGAAGTAAGTGAAAATGGTGAATATACAATATATACACAAGATATTTACGGTAATGTTACTTTAAAAGTTATAACAATTGATTCTATAGAAATACCAGATGTTGACGAAACAGCTCCTGCAATAGGTCTTCAAAAAGAACTAGAAGGGGATAGAGTAAAGGTTAACTTAACAGTAACAGACGGCGATTCTGGAGTATATATGGTAAAAATTGCTGAAGGAAATCAAACTGAAGATTATTTTGCAAATAATGGAGAAAGTATAGAAATAGAACAAGGAACAGAGGTAAATACACATTTTTATATAACAGAAAATGGAACATATACAGTATTTGCACAAGATAGCTATGGAAATAAAACAGTAGAAGTATTCGAAGTAACAGAGATAGTAGATGTTCCAGATCCAGATAACAATACAATAGATAATAATACTGTAGACAATAACACAGTAGATAATAATACAGTAGATAACAACACTGTAGATAATAATACAATAGATAACAGCACAGTAGACAATAATACAGTGGATAATAACACAGCAGACAACAACACAGTAGACAATAACGCAGTAGATAACAATACAATAGATAATAATACGGTAGATAATAATACGGTAGATAATAATACAGTAGATAATAATACAGTAGATAATAATACAGTAGATAACAATACTGTAGACAATAATACTACAGATAACGATGTAGTAGATAATAATACTGTAGACAATAATACTACAGACAACAATGTAGTAGATAATAATACTGTAGACAATAATACTGTAGACAATAATACTGTAGACAATAATACTACAGACAACAATGTAGTAGATAACAATACTATAGACAATAACTCATCAAATGGTAATAATAATTCAGAAAATAACGATAATAGTGATAGTACTATAAGTGGAGGAAAATATCCATATACAGGTATTGGAAAGACAATTGTAATAGGTGCTATAGTATTATTACTTGGAATATCAGGAATATCTTATATTAAATATAGAAAATTAAAATAATAAATTAATATAAAAAAGCTCTTACTATCGTAAAAGTAAGAGCTTCTTTTAGTATTAAATAATTTATTATAAAAAGAAATTATAAAAGTAGACTTTTTATATATAATAATATAAAATATGTAAAGATTAAAAAATGAACTTAGAATAGTTCAAAAGGAGGCAAAAGTATGAAGGCTCTAGTAACAGGAGCATCATCAGGAATAGGAAAAGATATAGCAATTGAGCTTAGCCAAAGAGGATATGAGATTATATTAGTTGCGAGAAATAAAGAAAAATTAGAAGAGATAGCAAAAAGTCTAAAAACTAAAAGTAAAATTATTTTAAAAGATCTTTCAGTACCACAAAATTGTATAGATTTATATAATGAAACAAAAGATGAAAATATAGATATACTTGTAAATGATGCTGGATTTGGAACACATGGAAATTTTGTTGAAACAGATTTTGATAAGGAAATAAATATGATAAATACAAATATAACTGCATTACATATTTTGACAAAATTGTTTTTGCAAGATATGGTAAAAAAAGATTCTGGATATATATTAAATGTAGCTTCAATGGCAGCTTTTGCACCTGGTCCATTAATGAGCGCATATTATGCAAGTAAAGCATATGTTTATAGATTATCACAAGGAATAAAGATTGAATTAAAAAAGAAAAATTCTAAAGTGAAAATTTCTGTATTATGTCCAGGTCCTGTTAGAACAAATTTTAATAATGTAGCAGATGTTAAATTTTCTGCACCTTCACTTTCTAGTGAATATGTTGCAAAATATGCGGTTAAAAAAATGCTAAAAAATAAATTTACAATAGTTCCAGGGACACTAATGAAAATTTCAAGATTTTTTGAAAAAATATTACCACATAATTTTATAGGTGAAGTATCGTATATAGTAAATTTTAAAAAAGACAGGAGATAATAATGAAATTAATGTTTGCATCAGATATTCATGGGGATGAATATTATTGTAAAAAACTAAAAAAATTATATAAAGAAGAAAATTCAGAAAAACTAATTTTATTAGGAGATTTATTATATAATAAATCTAGAATGGTCATAGGAAGAAATGCTGAAAGACAAAGAGTCGCAGGCATTTTAAATGATTTAAGTGAAGATATAATATGTGTTAAAGGTAATTGTGATACAGACATGGATCAAGATTTATTATATTTTCCAATGCTTAAGGAATATCAAAAGCTAAATGTAGATGGTTATCAATTTTTTATTACACATGGACATATATATAATAGATATCATTTGCCACCATCAGAAAAGAAAACTATATTAATACATGGACATACACATATTCCATATATAGAAAATACAAGTGAATATTTATATTTAAATCCAGGATCTATTTCAGATCCAAGAGATGGAAGTCCACATACCTATATGATATATGAGAATAAAGAATTTACTATTAAAGATATAGAAGGAAATAAAATTAATAGGATTAGCTTAGATGAAAGTTATTAATTATAATGGACAACAAATAGAATATCATATAGAGTATAAGAAAATAAAAAATTTATATATTCAAATAAAAGATAAAAATGTATTAGTAAAAGCACCAAAATTTTTAAAGGAAAAATATATCGATGATTTTGTGAATAAAAAAGCTAAATGGATATGGACAAAATTAAATGAAGAAAAGCAAAATCAAATAGAAAAAGATTATACAGAAGAAGATTACAAAAAATTAGAAGTAAAATTAAATCAAATATGTAATAAGTTAATTAATACTACAAAATTAGTACCAAATAAAATTAGAATAAGAAATATAAAATATGCTTGGGGAACTTGTTCTGCTAATAAGAATATTACTATAAATTTAAAATTAGTAGATAAAGCAGACGAAGAAATTGAATATGTAGTATTACACGAATTGTGTCATTTAAAATATATGAACCATTCAAAGAAATTTTGGGAGCTTGTAGAAAAATATATGCCAAATTACAAAGAAATAAGAAAAAAACTAAAACACAATAGATAAACAAGGAGATGCAGAAATGATTAGTTCAAAAGATGGAATTATAGGATTTGCAATAGGGGATGCAATGGGAGTACCTGTTGAATTTACAAGCAGAGAAAAATTAATGAGAAATCCAGTTACAAGTATGATGGGATTTATGAGCCATAATGTTCCAAAAGGTACATGGTCAGACGATACATCTTTAACATTAGCAACAATGGATTCAATTATACAAAATAAAGGAAACATTGTAACAAATGATATGGCTGATAGATTTATAGATTGGATGGAAAAAGGAAAATATACTCCAAATGGAAAATTAGTAGATATAGATAGAACAACATTAAGAGCTTTAGGAAAATATAAAACAACAAGAAGAAGCGCAGTAAATTGTGGTGGAACAGGAAATGTTGACAATACAAATGCATCACTTATGAGAATGTTGCCAATAGTATATTATTCATATTTAAACTGGTTAGAGCAAGATCAAATTTTAGAATTAGTTGCAAAAGTATCATCAATTACACATGCAAATGAAATTGTAATAATGGGATGCTATATGTATGTAAATTATGCCTTAGAATTATTAAACACCAATAATAGAAAAAAGGCATATAACAAAATCCAAAATCTAAATTATTCAATGTTTTCTATGCAAACTATTAGAGAATATGTACGAATATTGGACAAAGAGATATATAATTATAGTATAGATGAAATAAAATCTTCTAGTTATATTGTAGATACATTAGAAGCAATATTATGGGTTTTAATGAATACAGATAATTATAACCAAGCTATAATAGGTGCAATAAATTTAGGAAGTGATACAGATACAATAGCAGCATGTACTGGTGGACTAGCTGGAATAGTATATGGAATAAAAGATATTAATTCGGATTGGAAAATTGACTTAAGGAAATATACAAGAATAGAAGAGTTATGTGAGGAATTTGATGAAACGTTATATACTATAAATGGAAAAACTTCTAAAATGATACTTAATAAGAACAATATTTTAAGAAGAATAGAAATAGTAAGTGCAGATATAACTAGTATTCCTGCTGATGCATTAATTTGTGCAAATACTTCTAATGAATTAGGAAGAGGGGGAGAAGGCACAATATTTTCTAGAGCAGGAATTGAACTTGAAAATAAATGTAAAGAATTAGAAGAATGTCCAACAGGTGATGTTAAATTAACAAGAGCATATAACATAAATACAAAATATATTATTCACACAGTTGTACCAAAATGGTATGACGAAACATCAAATAATCAATTAGAACTTTTAAAAGAATGCTATAAAAATATATTTAGAACTTCAGCAGATTTTGATATTTCTAGCTTAGCAATACCAACACTTGGAATAGGACCATGTAGCTGTCCACCAGAGATTGCAATAAAAACAGAAATAGAAGAAATAATAAATAACTTTTATAGAAATAGTGATCTAGAGAAGATATACATAGTAGCAAATGATTTAAGAATTCAAAGAGCATATGTAGAATATTTAAATAAGATATTAGATTAGAAAATATCCCATAATCTAGAAAAAGATTATGGGATATTAATTTTATTTAATTTAAACAATATTGCAAATATAGTGATATATTATTTAAAACATCAGTATTTTCAAAATAATATGAATGTCTAATATTATCTAAAACAATAGTATCATATACTTCTTTAAAATAAGAAGCTAAATTAAGTGAAAACTCATAATTAATTACCTCATCTGAATAAGAAGTAATAATTAAAGGTGCGACATTTACATTTTGTGCATAAACATCAGATGTAAATTTATATCTAGCAAGTAATTTTAATGGTCCATAAAATATATTAATATTATAATTATACAAACTTAATGCATTATCATATGGAGCAAGTAATATTAAACCATTAACATCTCTCTGTGATGCAAGATAAGTTGCAGGTCCAGTTCCAATACTGTATCCAAATATAACTATATTATTTTTATCTACAAAATCTAAATTATATGCATAATCATATATATTTAGTGCTGCCTCAAATAAAGATTTTTCACTTGGATTACCTGAACTAAATCCATAACCTGGATAATCAACATATAATACATTATAATTCTCAAAATAATTAAAAATATTATTATTATAAAAATTGTAAAAAGTGCTAGAAGCATTCTGAGAATTTCCACCCAAATATATTAATAAGGGAGCAGGATTTTTTTCGGTATTATATTTTAACCAACCATTTAATTTATTTTCTCCATTTATTGTTATTTCTTTAAAACCATCAGTTCCTTTTAAGAAGGTATAACATAAATCATCATGTTTAGGATAGAAAAATACATATGGTTGTAATATATATATAATAGCCGAAATTACAAGGAATAATAATAAAGTTACAAATAAAATTGCTAGCAAAATTTTTAATATAATTTTTTTCATTTAATCACCTTTTAATATTTAACAATATCATTATAAGTTTCTATTGCATAACTATCAGTCATACCAGAAATATATGTAATAATTGCTT
>CALXPV010000048.1 GCA_944390295.1 uncultured Clostridia bacterium
CTAAATTTGTAAAAGTTAGCGTTTACACAGCTAAACCAGGTTTAGTTATCGGTAAAGGTGGAAATTTAGTTGAAACAATAAAAGAAGAATTACAAAAAATGATAGGAAAAACAGTAAACTTAAATATAGTTGAAGTTAAAAATGTAGACTTAGATGCACAATTAGTTGCAGAAAATATTGCAGGACAATTAGAAAGAAGAATTTCATTCAGAAGAGCCATGAAACAATGTATGCAAAAAACAATGAGAGCAGGAGCTCAAGGAATCAAAACAGCATGCTCTGGAAGATTAGGTGGAGCAGATATGGCTAGAACAGAATTTTATAAAGATGGTACTATACCACTTCAAACATTAAGAGCTGACATTGACTATGGTTTTGCAGAAGCAGACACAACATATGGAAAAGTTGGTGTAAAAGTTTGGATATATAAAGGAGAAGTTCTTCCAACTAAGAAAAACGTGGAAGGAGGAGACAAATAATGCCATTAATGCCAAAAAGAACAAAGTATAGAAAACAACAAAAAGGTAGAAATAGAGGAAAAGCTACTAGAGGAACAAAGGTTACAAATGGAGAATACGGAATCCAATCATTAGAAGCTGGATTAATTACAGGTAACCAAATAGAAGCAGCACGTATTGCCATGACTCGTTATATTAAAAGAGGTGGAAAAGTTTGGATCAAAATATTCCCAGACAAACCTATAACAAGTAAACCAGCCGGAACTCGTGGTGGTAAAGGTAAAGGTGCAGTTGAGTATTATGTAGCTCCAGTTAAGCCAGGAAGAGTAATGTTCGAAATAGCTGGTGTTCCAGAAGCAACAGCAAGAGAAGCTTTAAGACTAGCTATGAACAAATTATCAGTAAAATGTAAATTCGTGGCAAGAGAATCTGAAGATAAGGTGGGTGATAGCAATGAAGATTAATAAAATAAAAGAAATGTCTTCACCAGAACTAGAAAAAGAATTATCTGAATTAAAATCAGAATTATTTAAATTAAGATTTAGTTTAGCTACACATGGATTAGACAATCCAATGAAAATAAAAGAAGTTAAGAAAGACATAGCAAGAATAAATACAGTTTTAACAGAAAGAAAAATAGCTGAAAGCAATAATTAGTAGAAAGGAGAAGTTCTAATGGAAGAAAGAAATCTTCGTAAAGTTTTAGTTGGAACAGTAGTATCTAATAAAATGGATAAAACTATAGTTGTTGCAGTTGAAACAAGTGAAAAACATAAAAAATATGGAAAATTCGTTAAGAAAACATATAAATTAAAAGCACATGATGCAAATAACGAATGCCAAATAGGAGATAGAGTAAGAGTAATGGAAACTAGACCACTTTCTAGAGATAAAAGATGGAGATTAGTTGAAGTTATCGAAAAAGCAGTTATTAAATAACCGATAATAGAAGAAAAGGAGGTACTAGGTAACATGGTACAACAACAAAGTATATTAAAAGTTGCTGACAACACTGGTGCAAGAGAAATTATGTGTATCAGATGTTTAGGTGGATCATATAGAAAATATGCTAGAATAGGTGATGTAATAGTTGCATCTGTAAAAACAGCTATACCTGGTGGAACAGTAAAAAAAGGTGACGTTGTTAAAGCAGTTGTAGTAAGAACAAAAAAACCTACAAAAAGAGCAGACGGATCATATGTAAGATTTGATGAAAACGCAGCAGTTATTATAAAAGATGACGGAAACCCAAGAGGAACACGTATATTTGGACCTGTTGCTAGAGAATTAAGAGATAAAAGTTATATGAAAATTTTATCATTAGCTCCAGAGGTTCTTTAGTCTGTTAATTTTAAAATATCAAAGATATTTTAAAATGTTACAGATTAAAGATGCAAAAATCATGAAATGATTTTTGCAATCCTTAGAAAATAGATATATATGAGCTAATAAATTAAACATAATGAGATAAAAGCAAAAATTGTAGAAAAGGAGGAGAATCCTAGAATGAGAATAAAAAAAGGTGATACAGTTAAAGTTTTATCTGGAAACGATAAAGGTAAAACAGGAGAAGTATTAGAAGTAATTCCTAAAACACAAAAAATAGTAGTTAAAGGAGTTAACATTAGAAAAAAACATGTAAAACCAAGAAGACAAGGTGAAGAAGGAGGAATTATACCATCTGAATACCCAATACATAGTAGCAAAGTTGGTGTAGTTTGCCCTAAATGTGGAAAAGTAACAAGAATTGCATACAAAATAGAAAAAGATAACAAAGTTCGTGTATGTAAAAAATGTAATGCAGAAATAAAATAATTTTAGGAAAGGAGGATTTGTATCCTAATGGAAAAACTAAGAGAACAATATGAAAAAGAAGTAATTCCAGCAATGATGAAAAAATTCAATTATAAATCAATAATGGAAGTACCAAAATTAGATAAAATAGTTATAAACGTTGGTCTTGGAGATATAAAAGATAATCCAAAATCATTAGAAAACGCAATGAATGATTTATCAATCATTACAGGTCAAAAACCAATAGTAACAAAAGCAAGAAAATCAATTGCTGCTTTCAAATTAAGAGAGGGAGTTAACGTTGGATGTAAAGTAACATTAAGAAGCGGAAAAATGTATGATTTTGCATACAAATTATTCAATGTTGCAATGCCAAGAATAAGAGACTTTAGAGGAATTTCAGCTAACTCATTTGATGGAAGAGGAAACTTCTCTATGGGTGTTAAAGAACAATTAATTTTCCCAGAAATAGAATATGATAAAGTAGATAAATTAAGAGGAATGGATATTATTTTTGTTACAACAGCAAAGACAGACGAAGAAGGAAGAGAATTATTAAAACTTCTAGGTATGCCATTCAAAAATTAGTCCAAGAAAGGAGATTAATATGGCTAAAAAATCTTTAAAAGTAAAACAACAAAGACCACAAAAATATGCAACAAGAGAATATAATAGATGTAAAATATGTGGAAGACCACATGGATATATTAGAAAATATGGAATTTGCCGTGTTTGCTTTAGAAATTTAGCACATAAAGGAGAAATCCCAGGTGTTAAAAAAGCAAGTTGGTAGAATATAAAAAAGGAGGGAAACTTACGTGAATACTACAGATCCAATAGCAGATATGTTAACAAGAATAAGAAATGCAAGTGCAGCAAAACATAAAACTGTTGATGTGCCTGCTTCAAAAATGAAAAGATCAATAGCTAATATATTATATAACGAAGGATATATTAAATCTGTTGAAGAAATTGAAAATGAAAATCAAGGAATATTAAGAATAACTTTAAAATATGATGAAAACGGAGCAAAAGTTATTGCAGGAATTAAAAGAATAAGTAAACCAGGATTAAGAGTATACGCTTCTGCAGAAAAGTTACCAAGAGTTTTAAATGGATTAGGAATTGCGTTAATTTCTACATCTAAAGGAATTAAAACAGACAAAGAAGCAAGAAAAGAAAATCTTGGAGGAGAAGTTTTAGCATATATTTGGTAATTCCTGAAGTTGTTAAGGCGTAGCCTTACAAATTCAGGACACAATGCAAAAAAATGAGCATTGTAATCCTAAAAGAATACAAGAAGGAGGGAAATAGAATGTCAAGAATAGGAAACGCACCTATTACAATACCAGAAGGTGTTGAAGTAAAACTTGATGGTAATCATTTGACTGTAAAAGGACCAAAAGGAACATTAGAAAGAGATATTCACAAAAATATTTCTGTTGTAATAGAAGAAAACGTAATTAAAGTTACAAGACCAGATGACCAAAACTTTAACAAAGGTTTACATGGATTAACAAGAACTTTAATTAAAAACATGATTGAAGGAGTAACAAACGAATTTACAAGAAAATTACAAATAAATGGTGTAGGTTACAGAGTTCAAAAACAAGGAAATAACTTAAATTTAACATTAGGTTATTCACACCCAGTAGTATTTGAAGCTCCAGCTGGAATCACATTTGATGTTCCAGATGCAAACACAATCATCGTAAAAGGAATTGATAAAGAACTAGTTGGTCAAACAGCTGCAGTTATAAGAGAAAAAAGAGCACCAGAAGTTTATGGTGGTAAAGGTATTAAATATGATTATGAAGTTATCAGACGTAAAGAAGGTAAAGCTGGTAAGAAATAGACTCTAATTTATAGAAAGGAGAGAGAAAAGTGATTTCTAAAATAGACAGAAAAAAAGAAAGAGAAAGAAGACATGCTCGTGTTCGTAGAAAAATAAGTGGAACAGCAGAACGTCCAAGATTATGTGTATACAGAAGTAATACAAATTTATATGTACAAATAATCGACGATGTTGCAGCAAACACATTAGTTTCAGCTTCTACTTTAGATAAAGAAGTTAAAACTAAATACGCAAATAAAGAAGCTGCAAAAGAAGTTGGAGCACTTATTGCTAAAAGAGCATTAGAAAAAAATATAAAAGACGTTGTTTTTGATAGAGGCGGATATATCTATCATGGAGTTGTAAAAGAATTAGCAGAAGCTGCAAGAAACGGTGGCTTAAACTTCTAATATAGATAAACGTATAAATAAAGAAAAGGAGGAAAGAAAACCGATGCAAGAAGAAAATGCAGTTGAATTAAAAGAGAAAGTTGTTGCAATAAATAGAGTAGCTAAAGTTGTTAAAGGTGGTAGAACTTTTAGATTTAGTGCTTTAGTAGTTGTTGGTGACGAAAACGGACACGTAGGTGTAGGAAATGGAAAGGCAGCAGAAGTTCCTGATGCAATAAAGAAAGCAATCGAAGATGCAAGAAAAAATCTAATCGAAGTACCTGTAGTTGAAACAACTATTCCTCATGAATTCATTGGAAAATTTGGTAGCGCAAGAGTAATGTTAAAACCAGCGCCAAAAGGTTCTGGACTTATAGCAGGAGGAAGTGCTAGAGCAGTACTAGAATTAGCTGGATATAGAGATATTAAGACAAAAGTTCTTGGAACAAACAACCCAAGAAACGTTGTTTATGCAACACTAAATGGACTTGAAAACATGAGAACAATAGAACAAGTTGCTAAAAAAAGAGGAAAAAAAGTTTCTGATATATTATAATAATGTTATCAAATATTAAGGAGGTGCAATTTAAGAAATGCAATTAGGAGAATTAGGACCAGCAAATGTGAGAGTTAAAAGAAAAAGACTAGGTCGTGGTATCGGTTCTGGATTAGGAAAAACATCTGGAAAAGGACATAAAGGACAAAAAGCTAGATCTGGTGGAGGTGTTAGAAGAGGATTCGAAGGAGGACAAACACCTTTATATAGAAGACTTCCAAAAAGAGGATTTACTAATATTCATGCTAAAAAATACACAGAAGTAACTTTAACAATGTTAAATAAGAGTAATGCTACAGAAGTTACAGCTGAAAGCTTATTAGCAGAAGGAATAATTGGAAAAGTAAATGATGGAATAGTAGTAATAGCAACAGGAAATTTAGAGAAAAAATTAACTGTTAAAGCTAAAAGATTTACAAAAGCAGCTGCTGAAAAAATAGAAGCAGCAGGAGGAAAGATTGAGGTGATTTAGTTGTTTAAAACTATAAAGAATGCATTAAAGACACCTGAAGTAAGAAAGAGATTATTATATACATTAGTATTAATTATAGTATTTAGAATAGGATGTTTTATTACTGTACCTGGTGTTGATATGATACAATTAGAGACACTTAGAGATACAAACACAGAAGGAATAGCAGGATTAATTGATATAATTTCTGGTGGGGCGTTTTCTAACTTCTCAATATTTGCTATGTCAGTAACACCATATATTACAGCATCAATTGTTATCCAACTATTAACATTAATAGTTCCATCTTTAAAGAGATTAACTCAAGAAGGTGGAGAAGTTGGAAGACAAAAAATAAACAAATATACAAAAGCAATTTCTATAGTGCTTGCACTAATTGAAGGAATTGGATTGTATTTCTCTTATCAAAGTCAAGGAATTTTCGTAGATTCAGGAGCATTATCTGCAGTATTAGTTGTAACAGGACTTATGGCAGGTACTGCATTACTTATGTGGCTTGGAGATCAAATAACAGATAAGGGAATTGGAAATGGTGTATCTATGATTATCTTTATAGGTATAGTTTCTAGATTACCAAGCGCAATTAGTTCTATTTGGAATAGATTAATAATGTCTGATTCTGGATTCAGTACAACTGGATTATTAATGGGATTAGCACTAGTATTAGGAGCATTAATTCTTGTTACAGCAGTTGTATTTATACAACAAGCTGAAAGAAGAATACCAGTTCAATATGCTAAAAGAGTTGTTGGAAGAAAAATGATGGGAGCACAAAATACATATATACCATTAAAGATAGCTATGGCTGGAGTTATGCCAATTATCTTTGCTTCATCATTTATGACATTCCCAGCAATGCTTATACAAATATTTATTCCTGATATAGCAACTCAAACTGGATTCTGGAATGTTATATATAATTTATCAATTGCAACATCAAGTTCAAATGTAGCAATAGGATATACAATAGCAAATGCAGTTATTTATTTGTTATTAATAGTAGGATTTACATTCTTCTATATATATGCAACATTTAATCCAGCAGAAGTATCAGCAAATATCAAGAAAAATGGTGGTTTCATTCCAGGAATAAGAGCTGGAAAACCAACAACAGAATATTTGTCATCAGTACTTACTAAATTAACTCTATTCGGTGGATTGTTCCTAGCACTTATAGCTATACTTCCAATGTTTATGAGGTTCTTACCAGAAGGCCTAAACGTAGCATTTGGAGGAACATCAATACTTATTGTAGTAGGTGTTGCATTAGAAACAGTTCAACAATTAGAATCACAAATGGTAATGAAACATTACAAGGGATTCTTAGAATAAATAGAAATTTATTGTATCAGGGTACGACGATTAATGCCTGTCGTACCCATGCAATTAATTTTATTGCGAAAAATGATATATACTAAATTACCTTCGAAATCTTAGATTTCGTTTTTTGCGGTAAGACGAATAGATAGGTTAACTTCAATTATTATGAAGAAAAAATATATATTTGAATTTTCAAATATTATTTTTTAAATATATATTGAATACAATATGTATTTAAAAAGTAATATTTGCTTAAGAAAAAGATAGGAGTGAAGTAAAATGAATATTGTATTACTAGGTGGACCTGGAAGTGGAAAAGGAACAGTGTCAGGTTTATTAGAAAAAACTCAAAACATAGCTCATATAGCAACTGGAGATATGTTTAGAGAGGAAATTAAAAATGAAACAGAATTAGGGAAAAAGGCACAAGAATATATCAACCAAGGAAAATTGGTACCAGATGAAATAACAATAAATATGTTAAAAAGCAAAATTAATGAATTTAAAGATGCAAATGGTGTTGTATTTGATGGTTTTCCAAGAAATAGAGTTCAAGCTGAAGCATTAGAAAAAATGTTAGAAGAAATGGGACAAAAAGTTGATATAGCTTTATATTTAGATATGCCAGATGAAGACATTATATATAGAACTGTAAAAAGAAGAATTTGTTCAAACAAAGATTGTGGAGAAATCTACAATTTAGAGTTTAAAAAACCAAAGCAAGAAGGAATATGCGATGTTTGCGGTAGCAAATTAATTCAAAGAAAAGACGATAATGAAGAAACAATTACTAATAGATTAAAAGTATATCATGAACAATCAAAAGATTTAATAAAATATTATGAAGAAATGAATCTTATATATAGAGTAGAATTGCATGCAAACATTGATATTACAGAAGAAATGACAAAAGAATGGATTGCAAATTATAATTCAAATAGATAAGGAAGTAATAGTGATGATTTATATAAAGTCAAATGCTGAAATAAAGAAAATGGAAGAAGCTTGTAGAGTTGCATATCTTGCACAAAAAGCAGTAGAAGCGGCTATAAGACCAGGTGTTTCAACATATGAATTAGATCAAATTGCAGAAGAAACAATGAGAAAGAATGGAGCAATTCCAGCAGAGAAGGGTTATCCTAGCGGAGTAAAAGGAGTTCCAGATTTTCCAGCAAGTATATGTAGCTCTGTAAATGATGTTGTAATACATGGAATACCTTCTAAATATGAAATATTAAAAGAAGGAGATATTGTAAGTGTTGACTTAGTTGCATATAAAGATGGATTTAATGGAGATTGTTGCAGAACATATGCAGTTGGAAAAATAGATAAAGAAACTCAAAGATTAGTTGATGTAACTAAACAAGCATTTTTTGAAGGAATAAAATTTGCTAAAAAAGGAAATAGATTAGGAGATATATCACATGCCATAGGTGAATATGTCGAAAAAAATGGTTTTTCAGTAGTAAGGGAATTTCAAGGACATGGAATCGGAAGAGAAATGCATGAGGATCCAGGAATTCCAAATTACGGAAAAGCGGGCAGAGGACCAAGACTTGAACCAGGCATGACTCTAGCAATAGAGCCAATGGTTATAGCAGGTGGACCTAATATATTAGAACTAGATGATGGTTGGGGAATAATAACTGCAGATGGAACACGAGCAGCACATTATGAAAATACTATTTTAATTACAGAAAAAGAACCAAAAATCTTGACTATGGCGTAAAAATGGTGTATACTATATTAGCTATTTGTAGTCAAATAGATGTTAAAATTATTCAAGGAGGAATAAATTTGGCTAAAGAAGATGTTATAGAAGTTGAGGGAGTAGTTGTTGAAACTTTACCAAATACAAATTTTAAAGTAGAATTGGAAAACGGACATCAAATACTAGCTCATATTTCAGGAAAATTAAGAATGAATTATATAAAAATACTACCAGGTGATAGAGTAAAGGTAGAATTATCACCATATGACTTAAATAGAGGAAGAATAACATGGAGAGCTAAATAAGCCTATCTAATTTTGGCATATGAGGTGTGAAATGAGATGTGCATTTTAGCACGTCTGATTTCACACTTCATAATTGCTCAAATATATGTGTTTATGAGTAATAAAATAGGAGGTGTATTAAATGAAAGTTAGAGCATCAGTAAAACCTATATGCCCAAAGTGCAAGGTTATCAAAAGAAAAGGTGTAGTTAGAGTTATTTGTGAAAACCCTAAACACAAACAAAGACAAGGATAATAATATCTACTGCTAATATAACAGTAGACTTATTGGGAAACCCAATTGGTATAAGCACAAAAATGGTAGCGGCTGAAAGAGAAACAACTCTTTATCAAATTTGTGTTCATATATATACTTAAAAAACAAAACAAAAAATATTTGGAGGTGCTAAATTTATGGCTCGTATATCAGGAGTTGATTTACCTAGAGAAAAAAGAGTAGAAGTTGGATTAACATATATTTATGGTATTGGACTTTCAACATCACAAAAATTATTAAAAGAAGCTGAAATTAATCCAGATACTAGAATAAAAGATCTAACTGAAGACCAAGTACAAGCAATCAGAAAAGCAATTGATGAAAACCATCTATTATTAGAAGGAGATTTAAGAAGAGAAGTTGCTTTAAATATCAAAAGACTTACAGAAATAGGATGCTACAGAGGATTAAGACATAGAAGAGGACTTCCTGTAAGAGGACAAAGAACAAAAACAAATGCTCGTACAAGAAAAGGTCCTAGAAAATTAGTAAGCAAAAAGAAATAATATTTTTAGACTCATAAGAGTATTAAAAGGGAGGTAAGCTAGAAGATGGCTAAAAATGTAACAAAAAAGACAGTAACTAGAAGAAGAGATAGAAAAAACATCGAAAAAGGTGCAGCTCATATTCATTCTAGTTTTAACAATACAATAGTTACAATTACAGACGTTAAAGGTAATGTTATATCTTGGGCAAGTGCTGGAGGATTAGGATTTAAAGGTTCTAGAAAAAGCACACCATTTGCTGCAGGAGAAGTTGCTGAAACAGCAGCAAAAACAGCTATGGAACATGGTTTGAAAACAGTTGATGTTTTTGTTAAAGGACCAGGTTCAGGTAGAGAAGCTGCTATAAGATCACTTCAAACAACAGGATTAGAAATAAGCAGCATTAAGGATGTAACACCAATACCACACAATGGTTGTAGACCACCAAAAAGAAGAAGAGTATAAGTTAAGTAATAATAAATTTGAAAGAAGAGGTGTAAAAGACAAATGGCAAGATATAAAGATGAACAATGCCGTATATGCCGTAGAGAAGGTCAAAAATTATTCTTAAAAGGTAGCAGATGTTATTCAGAAAAATGTAGTATTGTTAGAAGAAATTACGGACCAGGAGAACATGGACAAAAAAGAAGTAAACTTTCTGAATATGGTACACAATTAAGAGAAAAACAAAAAACAAGAATGTATTACGGAGTTGGAGAAAAACAATTCAGAAAATATTTCGAAATGGCTTCAAATAAAAAAGGAGTTACAGGTGAAGAATTATTAACAATATTAGAAAGCAGATTAGACAATGTTGTTTATAGATTAGGATTTGCTTCTTCAAGAGCACAAGCTAGACAATTTGTTAACCATGCTCAATTTGATGTAAATGGTAAAAAATGTAGTATACCATCATATTTAGTTAAAGCAGGAGATGTAATCTCTGTAAGAGAAATTAAAAAAGATAATGCTACAATCAAAGCTAATGTAGAAGAAAATGCAAGCAGACCTACTCCAGATTGGCTAGAAAGAGATTTAGAAAAATTAACAGGTAAAGTAGTAAGACTAGCATCAAGAGAAGATATCGATTTACCAGTTGAAGAACATCTAATCGTAGAATTTTACTCAAAATAATAGTATACCATAGCAAAATGGTAAATATATTTAAGGTTGCAATACCAATGCAACTCTATTAGGAGGTAAAAATGATTGAATTTGAAAAGCCAGACATAGAATGCTTGGAAGTTGATGAAAAAAGAAATTATTCTAAATTTGTTTGTGAACCATTAGAACGTGGATATGGTGTAACAATTGGAAATTCTTTAAGAAGAATATTACTTTCTTCTTTACCAGGAACAGCTATTACAAGCATTAAAATAGAAGGTGTTTTACATGAATTCTCTACAATTCCAAATGTAGTGGAAGACGTACCAGAACTTATTGTCAATTTAAAAGATGTTCGTCTAAAAATGGATGGAAATGAAGAGAGAGTTATTAGAATTGATGCAAAAGAAGGAGAAGTTACAGCTGGAGATATAATAACAGATGGTGTTGTTGAAGTATTAAATAAAGATTTACATATTGCAACAGTATCAGAAGGTGGACATTTAGTTATAGAAATGACAGTAAATAAAGGAAGAGGATATAATACTGCAGATCAAAATAAAAAAGATGGACAAGATATATCAGTACTTCCAATAGATTCAATATATACACCTGTTAAAAAGGTAAATTATTCAGTAGAAAATACCAGAGTTGGGCAAATGGTAGATTATGATAAATTAGTAATTGAAGTATGGACAGATGGAAGTTTAAAACCATATGAAGCTTTAAGTTTAGCAGCTAAAGTTATGACTGGACACTTAGAATTATTTATAGATTTATCAGAAGCTACAAAAAATACTCAAATAATGGTAGAAAAAGAAGAATCTAAGAAAGAAAAAGTGTTAGAAATGACAATTGAAGACTTAGAACTTTCTGTACGTTCATTTAACTGTTTAAAAAGAGCTGGTATTGTAACAGTCGAAGATTTAGTAAATAAAACTCAGTCAGAAATGATGAAAGTAAGAAATTTAGGTAAGAAATCACTAGACGAAGTAACTAATAAATTACATTCATTAGGATTAGACTTCGCTCCAGAAGATGACTAAAATAAATTAGAAAGGTGTGAATAAAGTGGCAAGAAATAGAAAACTTGGAAGAACAACTGCACAAAGAAAAGCTATACTAAGAACACAAGTAACTGATTTATTAGTAAATGGTAAAATAACAACAACTCTTGCAAGAGCTAAAGAAACTCAAGCAATAGCAAATAAATTAATAGCATTAGCTATAAAAGAAAAAGATAATTTTGAATTAGTAGATACAAAAATTATCAGAGCTAAAAGAGATGCTAATGGAAATAAAGTTACAGAATTAGTAAAAAGCAAAAACGGAAAAGAATATTTAAAAGTTGTTAAAGAAGAAGTAACTGAAAAAAGACAAAAAGATATGCCTTCAAGATTAAATGCTAGAAGAATGATAATGAATAACATTTGTAAAGTAAAAGATGAAGAAGGAAGAAACATAGATATTCCAGCAAAATTATTTGGAGAATTAGCTGAAAAATATTCTCAAGCAGGTAATGTTGGTGGATATACAAGAATAATAAAAGCAGGACCTCGTAAAGGTGATGCAGCAGAAGTTGCAATATTAAAATTAGTATAATATAAGAAAAGTGGCTTCGCCACATGTGCAGATTGCTTTGCAATCGCACGAATATAGGTAACTTAACCTTGTTATATACGTAAAAATCTGTCGATTTTTCCTATATAATAAGAAAGGCATTTCGCAGGGCTAGTCTCTGAAGCAACAGCGAAATACATGTCACTCGCTTTGCTCGGACGGTCCAAGGTAGCCTAACCTTGTTGTATACGTAAAAATCTTCGATTTTTCCTATACAATAAAAAATAAACATGCTAAGCATGTTTATTTTTTTGCTTTTAAGTAAATAATTAAAATATGGAAATGATTATAGAAATATTAAAATTATTATTAG
>CALXPV010000049.1 GCA_944390295.1 uncultured Clostridia bacterium
AATGTGGGATGACATTGCAGAAAAAATATATGATGGAGATGATTCAATGTTAGGAACACACCATTGGGAAGGATGTCCGTTACCAATGATTCCAACAGTTGAATTTATGGATGATGGAAGCTATCTTTTAATTGTAACAAAAGAAGGATATGAAGCATTTAAATCGGCTGATTCAGATGAAGTAATATTTGCAGGTTGTAATGGCATTAAAGGAACTTATGATATGAAAAAAAATGCAATAGATGAAGTTTATGTTGTTCCAGAAGAATTTATTTTAGAATATGGTGCCAGTAAAGAGGTAAGGGAAGAGTTTGTTAGAACACAACGAGAAAAAAGGTGGAAAATAGAAGATGAAGAAGAAGTTGAAATAGATGACGAAACTAAAAAGAAATTTTTAAGAACTTTACCAGACGAAATGGTACCAGATAAAAGTGATGAAGCACTTAACAAAATAATAGAGAATGAAAAATTAAATCCACTAGATGAAGAAGATAAAACTATACATATAAGATTTGGAAAAAATATATCTATTATTAAAACTATAGACGAATTTGGATTTGAAGAAGACTATGAAATGATACAATATTCATATAATGGAAAAATTATAGAAGAAAGAGCCTATCAATGTAACGAATATGTTCATGAATCGAGGGTATCAAAATATGATGAAAATGAAAAATGTATATATTCCAAATCTAGATATGAGAATAATGGCGATGATACTTACTATGATACTTTATCAAGAGTATTATCAGAAGGTAATTATTTTAGAATAGCTTATGGTAGAGTATTTAATAATCGTAACCAACAATACGAAGACTATTATACCTCAAGCTTCTTTATAAACCATGATAAAGTACCAGCACTTGAATTCTTTAAAGCACATCCAGAACTAGAAATTGAAATTATAGATCAAATGGAAAGTGCACATAATGCAACTAGAGAAAGCAATTTACCTAATCTTTCAGAAGAGCTAGATTCTATAGTAGATTATATTAATGACCGTTCTGAGTTAAAGGCTTTAGTAGATGAAGATAAAATCTTAGACGAAAAATTAAACAAAGCAAATGAATTATTACAAGATTATCAATCATTAAATGGTCAAGATGCACCAAGTTTAAATGGTGATGAAAATGAATAATAGTAATATAGAATTTTTAAAACGTATAAAAGTAGATGTTGATGTAAATTTAATTAATTTAAAAAACAAATTAAAAACAGGGGAAGTTAAAGTACAAGATTTAACAAATAAAGAAATTCAAGAATTAATTAAAATATACAAAAACCAGATAGCAGAGAAAAAGAGAAAATTAAATAATATAAAAAATCAGATATTGAATATAAGAAATAAACGTAAATAATTTAAACAAAAAGGGACACTCTTTCGAGAAGAAGAGTGTCCCTTTTATGCACCAACAGAATATTTAAGGAAATAATAATGAAAAGCTATATAAGAGAGTTAATAAGAAATACATTTTTTAGATTGAAAAGAAATAGGACTTATTCTATAATGAAGAAAAAAAGGTGAAATAATTATGAAAGAAAATATTTTAACAATTATTATAATAATAGTAATTATTATTGTAGTAGCTGTATTAATTGTAGGTTTAAATTTGTTTTATAAAACATTTTCAGAAGAAAATACAATTAATGGTATAAATACAGTTTTAGAAGATGAAACTACAAACACTCAAAAAAGTTCGAATAGCGATAGCATAGTAAATGAAAACGAAGAAATGTTAAAGCCAATTGTTGATAAGTTTAACTCTTGCACAGTTGTACAGCGATTAAAAGCACAGGATGTTCAGATAAACGCTCATATAGAAGGTAACCAAATTGTAATATTTTATGCTAAATTTGGAGGATCTTCTGTAGTAAGATTTACAAATACTAATAACATTTTATCAACAGAGATTGTTACTAAAAGTGATCCATATGTATCAGCAACAGATGCATTATTCTCAACTGTTTTGATAGATTGTATAGGACAGATAAAAGGGCTTCCCGAAGGAAAAATTGAGGGAGAATTAAATGGAGAAGAACTACCTACCTATTCTTTGGAAAAAGACGGATTGGAAATGCTGGTGGGAGAGAGAAATGGAAAACCATCTATAATTTTTAATGTTGATTTAACAAGTAATTTTCCAACTTTATGGGAATAATTAAGATTAAGTAAAAACGGCACTCTTTTAAAAAGAAGAGTGTCATTTTGGTTTATAGAATAGAAAATGCTATATAAAAGTCGTTTTCTCCGACTTGTTCACATCCATTTGCTCAAAAAGTTTACCGTATAAAATTACCAAACATGGAAAAAATAAACCTAAAGTTATTATAGGAGGATTACCATGTTTGGTGTTTTGTTAGATAAAAAGCAATTGGAAAAGTATATGGAAAAATTAGCTTCAGATCAGATAATACAAGAAAATTCAGATGAGAGAACATATCCAATAGAAAACTTAGAAAAAGCATTTAATTATATAACAATGGTATATAACTTACTAAATGAGCACATAAAATTGGGAATAGATATACATCCAGCAGGTGAATGGTTATTAGATAATTATTATATTATAGAAGAAAAAGTAAAAGAAATAAAAGATGTATTAACTTTAAAAAAATATAAAAAATTTGTTGGTCTGTCAAATGGAAGATATGCAGGTTTTGCAAGAATTTATATCTTAGCTAAGGAAATGTGTAATTATACTGACAATAATATAAGCAAAGAAAATATTGAATATATGCTAGTTTCATATCAAAAAAAGAAAACACTTACGATGGAAGAATTGTGGAATATAGGAGTATTTATAGAAATTGTTGTAATAGAAAATATTAAAGAAATATGTGAAAAAATTTATTCTAGTCAGATTCAAAAATATAAAGCAGAAAGTATAATAGAAAGAATAATTGATGGCAAAAATAAAAATCTACAAATTTTTAATAATAAAAGTTATAGAAATAAAAAATTGGGATTTGGAGAGATAAAATATCCATTTATAGAATATATGTCATATAAGTTAAAAAAGAGTGATAAAGATACATTTCTTTATATAGAAGCATTAAATGATGCTGTCTTAAAAATGGGAACAAATACTAATGATGTAATAAAAAAAGAACATTTTGACATAGCAATAAAAAAAGTAATAATGGGGAATTGCATAACTACATTAAAGAATATTTCTAGGATAGACTTTTTAAAAATATTTGAAAAAACAAATGGAGTAGAAGAAATATTAAAGAATGATCCAGCTGGTGTGTATGAAAAAATGGATTACAAAACGAAAACATACTATAGGGGGAAACTTAAAGAATTAGCAAATAAAACAAAAATTTCTGAAATATATATAGCAAAAAAATTAATAGATTTAGCAACAGACAAAGAGGGAAAAGAAGCTCATATAGGATATTATTTGATAGATAAAGGAAGAGATAAATTATTAAAAGAAATTGAATGTAAAGAAATAAGAATTACAGAAAACAAAAAAATTAATTTATATATAGCGGTAATAAGCAATTTAAGCATAGTTATATCTGTTTTAATAGGAATATGGTGTAATAATTTTTTATTACTAGTATTAGGACTACTACCTGTATATGAGCTAATAAATCAGATAGCCCAATATATTTTTAGTAAAATAGTAAAACCAAAATTATTGCCCAAAATGGACCTACAAAATGGTCTATCTAAGGAACAGACAACAATGGTGGTTGTACCAACTATACTTGATTCTAAAGAAAAAACAATAGAAATGCTTCGAAAATTAGAAATATACTATCTAGCAAACAAAAGTGATAATTTATACTTTACATTACTTGGGGACTGTAAAGCTGGATTAATAGAGAAAAGTAACTTAGATGATGAAATAATAGAAATAGGAGTTAGAGTTGCAGAATATTTTAATAAAAAACATGGTAAAGAAATTTTTAATTTTTTATATAGAAAAAGAACATGGAATGATTCAGAAGGGCAGTATATAGGTTGGGAAAGAAAAAGAGGTATGCTAATGCAATTTAATTCGTATTTGTTAGAGAATAACGAATGTGATTTTATTGCAAATACAATTAACAATATGAAGGAAAGACCAGATATAAAATATATAATAACCTTAGATTCAGATACAAATTTGACACTAAATTCAGCATTTGAATTAGTAGGTTCTATGGAGCATATTTTAAATAAACCAGAAATTAAAGATGGAGTGGTTATTAGAGGGCATGGAATAATTCAACCAAAAGTAGGAATAGATTTGATAGAAGCAAATATGTCTTTATTTACAAAAATATTTGCTGGTAATGCAGGAACAGATTTATATACAAATGCAATTTCAGATTTTTATCAAGATAATTTTGATGAAGGAATTTTTACCGGCAAAGGAATATATGATTTAAAAACATTTTATACTGTTATGAAAGATGTGATTCCAGAAAATACTGTATTAAGCCATGATTTATTGGAAGGCTCATATTTAAGATGTGGATTAGCTACAGATATAATGTTAATGGATGGTTATCCTAGTAATTATATTTCTTTTATGACAAGACTTGCTAGATGGATTAGAGGAGACTTTCAAATTTGTAATTGGCTATGTAGTAAAATAAAAAATAATAAAGAAAAAATAATACAAAATCTATTAAATAATATTTCAAAATATAAAATATTTGATAATTTAAGAAGAGGGACAGTTTCATTATTTACACTTATATTATTAACATATGGTTTAATTACTCAAAATCACTTTGCAAGCATTTTATCTTTAATAATTATTAATATTTCAGAAATTTTAGAGATTTTAAACAGAATAATTTTTAGAAAAGATGGCCCAAAATTTAGAAAAACTTTTGCACCAACAATAAATGGAATAGAAGGAATAATTATAAGAATTTTATTAAATATTGCACTACTTCCAACTAAAGCATATATAGAAACAAAATCAATTATACAAGCATTATATAGAAAATATATAAGTAAAATGAATTTACTTGAATGGACCACAGCAGAAGAAGCTGAAGTAATAAAAAATAATAATATAGATATATATTATAAATATATGTTCATAAATTTAATAATAGCATTATTGGTAAATATTTTTAAACCTATTCCAATCTGCATATTTTTCGGAGTATTATGGACAATATCTCCTTTAATTGCATATGAGATTAGCAAAAAAATAGACGAATATGATCCATTAAAGAAAATTGATAAACCACATCAAAAATATGTATTAAATATAGCAAAAGATACGTGGAAATATTTTAAAGATTATTTAACAGAGGAAAATAATTATTTACCACCAGATAATTATCAAGAAAATAGAAAAAATAAAGTAGTAAATAGAACTTCATCAACAAATATAGGATTAGCAATGCTTTCAGTTATATCTGCATACGATATGGGATTTGAAAATATTTATTATTCTATTAATACATTACAAAAAATAATAGATATAATACTAAAATTAGAAAAATGGAATGGTCATTTATATAATTGGTATAACATAAAAACCTTAGAGCCATTAAGACCTAGATATGTATCAACAGTAGATAGTGGTAACTTTGTGGGCTATTTATATGTTGTAAAGCAATTTTTAGTTGAACATTTTAGGTTATATGAAAATATGTTAGAGTATATTTTAAAAATAAATAAAATAATATCAGAAACAGATTTTAAATATTTATATGATGATGACACTAAATTGTTTTCCATTGGATTTGACGTAGAAGAAAACAAATTGACAAATTCATATTACGATTTATTAGCTTCAGAAGCAAGACAGGCAAGTTTTATTGCAATAAGTAAAAGAGATGTACCAGTAAAACATTGGGCTAGTTTAAATAGAACATTAACTGCAATGAATGGATATAAAGGTCTAATATCATGGTCTGGAACAGCTTTTGAGTATTTAATGCCAAATATTAATATGAAATCTTATGAAGGTAGCTTATTAGACGAATCTTGTAAATTTTTAATTATGAGTCAAATTAAATATAGTCAAATGTTAAATATACCTTGGGGAATTTCTGAATCGGCTTTTAATTTAAAAGATTTAAACTCAAATTATCAATATAAGGCATTTGGTATTCCATGGCTTGGACTTAAAAGAGGTTTGGGAGATGAAATTGTAGTATCAAGTTATGGAACGGTTCTTGCAATATATAATTACCCTAAAACTGTTATTAAAAATTTAGAATACTTGGAAAGAGAAGGAATTAGAGGAAAATATGGATTATATGAATCAATAGATTATACAAAAAGTAGATTAAGAAAAAATGAGACTAAAGCAATTGTAAAAACATTTATGGCACATCATCAAGCACTTATTTTACTATCAATTAATAATTTCTTTCATAAAAATATTTTACAAAAAAGATTTTCAGAAAATGCAGAAATAAAATCAGCAGAAATCTTACTTCAAGAACGAATTCCAGAGAATGTTATCATAACTAAAGAGAAGAAGGAGAATCCAGAAAAATTGATATATAAAGATTATGAATCATATTACAATGTAGAGTTAGAAGACACAAAAGAAAAGATATGTAATGCTATTTCTAATCAGAATTATACAATAGTAATGAATGAAAAAGGTGAAAGCTATAGTAAATATAACAATATTTATATTAATAGGTTTAAAGAAACTGCAGATACATCACAAGGAATAAATTTTTATATAAAAAATGTAAAATACAATAGAATTTGGAGTTCTAATTATTGCAAGAATATTGGTAAGCCGGATAAATATAAAATAGTATTTAACCCTGATAAAAATACTATAGAAAGAATAGATGGAAATATAGAGACAAAAGTAGAAATTACAGTAAGCCAAAATGAGCCAATAGAAATAAGAAAAATAGAATTAAAAAATATAGGAGACACAGAAGAAATAGTAGAAGTGACTGGAGAATTTGAACCAATTATTTCTACATTTAATGCAGATAACTCCCATAAAGCATTTAATAATTTATTCTTAAGATATTCATTTGATAAAGAAAAACAAATTATTTTGTTAGAAAGAAGAAAAAGATTAGAAAATGAAGAAGATATATTTTTAGGAGTGAACTTTTATACAGAAGACGAAACAATGGGAGAATTAGAATATGAGATAGATGCTCAAAAATTTTATACAAATAAAGAATTTGACATGCCTAGAATAATAAAAAAAGGAAAAAGATTTTCTAATAGTATTGGACTTGTAACAGATCCAATTGTGGCAATAAAGAGAACATTAAAAATACCAGCAAAATCAAAAGTAGAGTTATATTACATTATATCTATTTCTAACAACAAGGAAGAGTTAGTTAATAATATAGAAAGTATTAAAAATAAAGAATTAATAAAAAATACATTTAAAGTATCTAAAGCAAAAGCTATTGAGGAAGCAAGATATCTACAAATTAAAGGAAGAGAATGTGTGTTATATCAAAAGATGCTGTCATTTTTATTAAGAACAAATTATATTCAACATTACTATAGAAAGAAAATTAAAAATTCAGATTTTAAAAAATCAGAATTATGGAAGTTTGGTATTTCCGGAGATTTTCCTATATTAACTTTAAAAATTAAAAATATTAATGACATATATATATTAAAAGAATTGCTAAAATTTTATGAAGTTCTTAAAACTAAAAATATAGAGATCGAATTTATAATATTAAATGAGGAAAAACAAAACTATGAAGGTTATTTAAAAGAATATATAGAGACAAGCATTTTAAATGCCCACTTAGTATATGCAAAAAATACAAGAGGAGGAATATTTCTTTTAAATGAAGAGGAGATTACAAAAAAGGAAATAGATTTAATTTTATTTGTATCTAATCTTATTATAGATGCAAGCTTGGGAAATATTGAATATCAACTTAAAAATATAAAAGATATGCTAGAAAAAGAAAAGAAGAATATAGGAACTTTAGTAAATGCTAATTCACCCGAAAACGAAGAAATAAGAAGTAAAGATTTAGAGAAGATAGATTCAACAGACAATCTTAAATATTATAATGAATATGGAGCTTTTTCTAGTAATGGAAAAGAATATATTATTAAAACAAATAAAGATACTAATTTACCAACTGTATGGAGCAATATTTTAGCAAATAGAACATTTGGAACTTTAATAACAGAAGGAATGGGTGGATATACTTGGAAAGATAATTGCAGATTAAATAGGATAACTGCTTGGGCAAATGCCCCGGTTAAAGATGTACCATCAGAAATAATATATTTAAAAGATATAGAAAATGGATTAACTTGGACTGTAGGTAATAGATTAATAGAAGATAATAATGACTACTATATTATATATAAATTTGGTTCTGTAGAATATATGCACACAAGTGATGGAATAGTGCAAGAATGTAAAGTATTTGTACCAAATAAAGATAATGTAAAGGTAAGTATATTAGCATTAAAAAACACTACAGATAAACTTAAAAAAATAAATCTTATATATTATATAAAACCTGTTTTAGGAGAAGATGAAATAGAAACTAATGGGAAAATATATGTAAGCAAAAAAGATAATATAGTATATGCAAATAACAGATATGATAGCAAAGATAAATCAGGGTTATGTTTTATAACCTCAAGTGAGGAGATGTCATCATTTACTGGGAACAAAGAATTTTTTATAGGTAGTGGAACTTTAAAAGAACCAGAGGCTTTATATAAAAACAAATTAGATAATTGCAGTGGAATAGGAAGAGATTCATGTGTTGCAATAAAGATTAATATGGAATTAGAACAATATGAAAGAAAAGATATTTCAATTATATTGGGAGAAGATACTGAAGAAAAAATAAAAGACTTAGCAATTAAATATTCAAATCTAGAAGTTTGTAAAGAAGAATTAAACAAAACAAATAGTTATTGGAATAATTATACAAATAAAATTCAAGTAGAGACACCATTAGAATCTATGAATATATTATTAAATGGATGGCTTGTATATCAAACGATGACTTCTAGATTATTTGCAAAAACAGGATATTATCAATCCGGAGGAGCGGTTGGATTTAGAGACCAACTGCAAGATGCAATAAATATGAAATATATTGATATTAATTTGTTAAAAAATCAAATTATAGAAAGTAGCAAGCATCAATTTAAAGAAGGTGATGTAGAGCACTGGTGGCATGATTATAATAATATGGGAATAAGAACAAGATTTTCAGATGATTTATTATGGCTACCATATAGTGTTTTAGAATATATAGATGTAACAGGAGATAGAAGTATTTTAGATATAGAAACAGAATTTTTGAATGGTCCACTCTTACAAGAGACAGAAATGGAAAGATATGATTTATATTTACCAGGAGAAGAGAAAGGAACAATATATGAGCATTGTATAAGAGCTATAGAAAGAAGTTTTAATTTTGGTGATCATAATTTACCTAAAATAGGAAGTGGAGATTGGAATGATGGATTTTCAAATGTTGGAACTGAAGGAAAAGGAGAAAGTGTATGGCTTGCATTCTTTTTATATGATATTTTGAATAAATGGGTTAATATATTAAAAATAGATAATAATGAACAATACAAAGAAATATTAGAGAAATTAAAAAAAGATATTAATAACAATGCATGGGATGGAAATTGGTTTAAAAGAGCTTATATGGATGATGGAAAAGCTTTAGGAAGCATGGAAAATGAAGAATGTAGAATAGATAGCATTGCACAAAGCTGGTCTGTAATTTCTGGTGCTGGAGATAATGATAAAAAGTATATAAGTATGAATAGCTTGGAATTACACTTAATTGACAAGGAAAACGGAATAATAAAATTATTAGATCCACCTTTTGAAAATGGAAATTTACATCCAGGTTATATAAAATCATATTTACCAGGAGTTAGAGAAAACGGAGGACAGTATACACATGCTGCTGTTTGGGCAATTATTGCAGAAACTATGCTAGGATTTGGAGATAAAGCTGTAGAATTATTTAAAATTATAAATCCGATAGAACATAGTAGATCAAAAGAAGAGGCTAATAAATATAAACTGGAACCATATGTTGTTCCAGCAGATATATATGGTGCAAAGAACTTGGCAGGAAGAGGTGGATGGAGCTGGTATACAGGTTCTAGCGGATGGTTTTATACAGCAGGAATAGAATATATTTTAGGATTAAATATAAAAGATAATAAACTAAGTATAAAACCTTGTATTCCAAAAGATTGGAAAGAATACAAAATTAGGTATAAAAATAATAGTTCAGTATATCATATAATTGTTAGAAATCCAGATGAAAAAAATACAGGAGTAAGAAAAATGTACTGTAATGGGCAAGAAATTTTTGATAAAGAAGTAGAATTAAAAGATGATGGAGAGATTTATAATGTTGAAATAATTATGTAATAAATTGACTTATTTTATATAATTGTGATATATTTTGTATAGAGTGTAACGGTTGAAAACATAGCATGGAACATAGTAAGGGAGGAATAATTATGGACAAGGCTATGAAAATTTCTTTTATGGAGGCATTTAATAGGGTGTTTGACCGGGATGGAATTATGAAAAAATGTCTTACAAGCGATACTATGGAGTTAGTAAATATTTGTAGGCAAATTGATCCAAAAGGGGAATTCTGCGCAAGAGATCCATATGAATTTTGGATAACTCCTGTTTTAGTTTTGCATAGAGAAATTCTAAGGCATGACTTAAAGGAGGCTTATAAAGCAGTTTTTGATGAAAATGGAGAAATCAAGAATTGCGGAAGAGAAAAATGTATGGATTTGATTAGTATGTGTAATAAAATCAATCCATTAGGCGAGGGACTCTATGGGAACAAGCAAAATGGCATCATAAATGTTGAAGCTATAAAAATGCTGAAGAAAAGGTACTTGAAAGAGGAGGAGGTCTAAATCCTCTAAAAGGCGAGTGACTATTAAGATTCTTGAATTTAATAGTTACTCGCCTTTTGCTATCAAAGTATATATATTAAGTTTTTATACTTCATCTTCTACTGTTAATTTTGCATAATATTTTGGATTAAATTCTGTATCATATTCTACGTCACCAAAGATTTCTGGCATTTCTTCTTGGAAAAGTTTTAATAAAGGTATTAAAACTTGTCTAATAGATGGGTGAACATGTTTTGTTGTTCTTAGAGATAGAATATGTTTCCATTCTCTTATATTAGCTGTTAATGTGTATTCTGCAGCTGTAGAATGAGGTAGAACTTCTCTTACCATATCTGTAGAAGCACCTAATTCTTTCATTTTTATATATCCGTTTTCTATTTCTTGCATAGTTTTTTTCCATACTTCGTAAGTTTCTTTATCTTCTATATATACAGGATCCATGAAAGCAATTTCATTTCCATATTTGTCTTTATCATAACTACAATATCTTGTAGATTCTACAGAAAAACTAGCAAGTCTATGTCTAGTTAAATCTTTATAAGAACCAACATCATCATATATTCTAACTGTAACTTTTTCGTGTTCTAATACAGATTCATGACCTCTAGTTATACAATTAGTTAATAATTGTTTATAGCTATCATCTGTAATTTTTCCTTCTGAACGATAGCATGTTCTACAAGCACGTTCTAATCTTCTCATAATTTTTTTTCCATCGAATTTTTCAACTTTTATCCATGGTTCTACTATTCTCATTGTGATTCTCCTAACATATGTAATATTTACAATCAATTTATCTAAAAGTTTAATGCATTATTAAATGATTGTATAAGAAAATTAATGCTTTTTTTTATTGTATAGGAAAAATCGCCAGATTTTTACGTATACAACAAGGTTAAGTTACTTTAGTTCGTGCGATTGCGAAGCAATCTGCACATGTGGCGAAGCCACTTTTCTTATATAGAAAAGTTCTCACGAAGTGAGATTTATTCTCTGAATT
>CALXPV010000050.1 GCA_944390295.1 uncultured Clostridia bacterium
TGATTCGAACACATGACCCTTCGGGTATGAACCGAATGCTCTAGCCAACTGAGCTACTTCGCCATTTGCTGTAACAGCTAATATTATAATATCCATTTTAATTTTTGTCAATACATAAATTTAAAAAATTATTTCTCTTCAATACTATTTTGAATAATCTCTCTGTATTTTAGTAATATTTACTTTCTTCTAGAAAGAGTGTACGTTTTATTTATTCAGACAAAAAGAAAGGACTATTTAAATAGTCCTCTTATATTTGATATTCTAAACTCTTTCCCCTCTAAAACGAGCTTCTCCACCTTTTGTTTTTTCTCCATTTTTTGCTGTTTCCTTAGCTCTTGCATTATATTGCTCTACCGCTCTTTTTACATTTCCGTCAGCTCTATATTTAGACATTCCACCAAATTTAGCTTTTCCTCCTGCTGTAACTACTACAACATCATCATCATAAAGTGGTGTTTTTTGAATATCTTGTACAGCATTTGTTAATTTATGATCTTCCTTTTTAGTTGGTTCATCTACATCTTTACTAAACAATACTCCTAATGCATTTCCAATGCTACCAAACATTTCTTTAATCATACTAAATCTATTTACTTTTACTACACTTTCATTTTCCATTGTTCTACTTTTCATTTCTAACTCTTAGTTTTACTAAGATTTTCACCTCTCTTTATACTCTATTTTCCATAGATACATATATTATAGCAAAAAAACGCCCTAAAGTCAATATTTTTAGGACGTTTACATAATTTTTATTGATATTTCTTATTTTCCTTTAAAAATGTTATTTTTATTAGCTCATATAATCTTTTAATTTTTTACTTCTACTTGGATGTCTTAATTTTCTTAAAGCTTTTGCTTCTATTTGTCTAATTCTTTCACGAGTTACTTTAAACTCTTTTCCAACTTCTTCAAGCGTTCTTGCTTTTCCATCTTCAAGACCAAATCTTAATTTTAAAACTTTTGCTTCTCTTGGAGTAAGTGTTCCCATAACCTCTTCTAGTTGTTCCTTTAATAATGTATATGCTGCTGAATCTTGTGGTGCTGGTGAATCTTCATCTTTTATAAAATCACCTAAATGGCTGTCATCTTCTTCTCCAATTGGTGTTTCTAATGAAACTGGATCTTGTGCAATTTTTTGTATTTCCATAACCTTTTCTACAGGCATTTCCATTTCTTGAGCAATTTCCTCTTGCGTAGGTTCTCTACCTAATTGTTGTAATAGATGTCTTGATGTACGAATTAGTTTATTAATAGTTTCAACCATATGAACTGGTATTCTTATAGTTCTTGCTTGGTCAGCAATAGCTCTTGTTATAGCTTGTCTTATCCACCAAGTTGCATAAGTACTAAATTTAAATCCTTTAGTATAATCAAACTTTTCTACTGCTTTTATAAGTCCCATATTTCCTTCTTGGATTAAATCCAAAAATAGCATTCCTCTTCCAACATATTTTTTAGCAATACTTACAACTAATCTTAAGTTTGACTCTGCTAATTTTTGTTTAGCTTCTTCGTCTCCCTCTAAAACTTTTTTTGCTAAATCTAGTTCTTCTTCATATGTTAAAAGTGGAATTTTACCAATTTCTCTTAAATACATTCTTACAGGATCGTCAATGTTTCCACTTTCATATCCTGCTAAATCTATTTCATCTAATTTTAAATCTTCTACTTCTTGTAAATCTTCTTCGTCTGGTCCTTCTTCGTCTATATCGTCATCTTTCCCTATATCAACACCAAGTTTTTCTAATGCATCAAATACATTATCCATTTGTTCTGTTGATAAGTTTTCTAATTCTCCAGCTAATTCTCCATATGTCACTCTTTTATTCTTTTTTGCTATTTCTAAAATTCTTTTAACCTTTTTTTCTGTTTCACCAATGTTGTTTTCTGCATTTTCTACGTTTTCTATTTTTTCTTCTTTTTTATCTACAATTTCTTGTTGCCCTTCTATTTTTTTCATTACAACCTCCTAGCTATTTCGCAAGTTTACAAGTTTAATAATTATATTATTCAACTCTTGTTCATACATTAATTTAGTTTCATTATCTAAATCTTTATCTTCTAGTTTTTTTAATACTTCATCTCTTTGCTCTTTTAAATTTTCACTTTCATATGTATTTAAAATATCATCTACACCTTTTTCAATGTCAGTAATTCCATAATCTTTTGCCATAATTTCTGTAATATGATTTATTTGTCCTTCATCATCAAATAAAGATAATACATCATAAATTTCTGTTGCTCCTTTTTCATATTCTTCGTATAATCTTTTTAAAATTGTTTTATTCGTTTCAGATTTAAAATCTTCTACTTTTATTTTATTTTTTATTTTAGAATATACTTTTGAATTAAACATAATTAGCATCGCTATAATAGTATTTTCTCTATTTAATCTTTCCTTATTAACATTATTATCTTCGTTTTTTGGAGCGTTATACTGTATATTTCGTTTTTCCAAAATTTTAGAAGAAGTATTTTTTGGATATAATATTTTTTTGATTTCTGAATATAATGACTCTTTTGAAATATTATACTCTTTCGAAATTTTTTCTATATATATTTCTTGCTCCATACTATTTTCTACTTTTGATAGTATCTTTGCTATTTCGTTTAAAAATTTTATTTTATCCCCTGTGTTTTCCAAATTTAAATTTCTTTTTAAGACTTTTACTTTAAATTCTACTAATGATATTGCATTATCTATACATTTTTTTAATCTGTCCTCACCAAATTTTGTAACATATTCATCAGGATCTTTTGCTCCAGATATTTGTAGCACTCTTACATCACATCCTAGATTTTTTAAAATATCTAAACCTCTCATAATTGCTTCTTGTCCCGCACCGTCTGCATCATATCCTAATATTACTTGCTCTGAACTTCGTCTTAAGAGCCTCCCTTGTGCTTCTGTAAGTGCTGTTCCTAAAGATGCAACTACATTTGTTATTCCTCTTTGATGCAAAGAGATTACATCCATATATCCTTCTACTATCAAAATCTTTTTAGTATCGCCTTTTTTGGCGTTAAATAAACCAAATAAATTTCTTCCTTTACTGTATACTAAATTTTCTGGTGAATTTATATATTTAGGTTTAGAGTCATCTAAAACTCTTCCTCCAAATGCTATAATTCTTCCTCTTACATCTTGAATTGGAAACATTAATCTATGTCTAAATCTATCTATATATTGTCCTCTTTCATTTCTGTTTACCAAATCTGATGCTAATATTGCTTCATCAGAAAATCCTTTACTCTTTAAAAATTTATATAACTCATCAAAATTACCAGAATATCCAATAATGAAATTTTTTAAAGTTGCATTATTAAGCTTTCTTTTTTTTACATATTCTTGTGCTGGTTTTGCTGATGGTTTATATAAATTTTCATGATAAAAATATGCAGTTTCTTTATTTATTTGGTATATTTTATCTTTTAATTCTTGTGTTTTATTATCTCCTACACTATCTAACTTTGGTAATGTTATATTGGCTTTTTCTGCTAGTAGTTCTATGCTTTCTCTAAAGTTTAATCCCTCAATTTTAGAAATAAAATGGATTACATTTCCACCAACTCCACAACCAAAGCAATGAAATATTTGCTTGTCCGGAGATACTGCAAAAGAAGGTGATTTTTCATTATGAAATGGGCATAAACCAAAATAGTTTCTTCCACTTCTTTTTAATGCTACATATTGTGATACAACATCTACAATATCATTGTTATTTTTGATTTCATCGATTAATTCATCACTATAACGTATCATTATCCTACCTTTCTTTATTGCATAGAAAAATTACCCTATCATTTAGATTAATTTTCTATATATTAATATTCGACAACTTAACAATAAATCCTTCTTTTATGTATACAAAACTTTTTTTCGTTCATACTTGTTTAAAATAACCGTCGCTAAATTGTGTTTTTCGTCGACGGTTAAAATTTCCTACTATACAAAAAAGCGAATGTAAGATTTCTACACATTGAAAAATGTTAGAAAATCTAGCATTTGCAATAACTGTCTAGTACAGAAATTCCTCCTACAAGGAGAAATTTCCTACTATACAAAAAAATATAATTGTTGTGTTTACATATAATAATATTTAAATACAACAATTACATTTTCTTTGGTACTTTATGTTTTATCTAGTTAGAAAAAGAAAGAAAAGCTAGTTTCTTTCTTTTTTAATATTAATCATTAGATGCCTTTTTATTAATTGCATCTGAATTAAATGGTATAAATTTGCTAACGATATCACTGCTAATATCTGATGCTGAAATATTGTTATCTACTCTGTATTCTTCATAAGATGTTGATATTTTATTTTCTACCATTTGTTCTATTTCATCTTGTGTAGCATGTTCTGTTAAAACAAGCTCACTAACTAAAATTTGTTTAGCATTGTTTAACATTTTTTTCTCGCCTGTTGATAAACCTTTTTCTTTTTGTTTAAAGCTTAGGTTTCTTACAACATCAGCAACTTTGTAAATATCTCCGCTTTTCATTTTATCCATGTTGTCTCTGTAACGTTTATTCCAATTCATAGACATTTCTGTTTCGTCTGATTCTAAAACTCGGAATACTTTTTCTGCACTACTTTTATCTATAATGTTTCTTACCCCTATTTCTTCTGCTTTAGCTGTTGGAACCATTACCTTAACTTCACCTGGCATTTTAAGTATATAGTATGCCTGTTTTTGACCTAAGATATCCTTCTCTTCTATTGCATCTATAACTCCAGCCCCGGTGCATAGGGTAAACTATTTTATCGCCTACATTAAACATGCAAGTCACTCCTTTCAATGTCTATTTCCAATCATCAACACATTCATTATACTACAAAAATTACCAAAAGTCAAAACTTTTGGTAATCAAATTGTAGCCTAAAAAGCTACGGAAATATGTATTTTAATAGTCTTTCAAGGTTTTCAAACTTTTTTTCGCATTTATTTTTTGTCTGTTGAACCAAAACCACCTGTTCTAACTCCTTCTGCTACATCATTATCTACTGTTAGGAATTTTTGGAATATTACTTGTCCTATTACATCACCTTTTTTTACTTGTATATCTTCATCTTTAAAATTGAAATATTGGAAATAAAAATGTCCATCATTTGATTCATTTTCATAATAATCTGCATCTATTATTCCAATACTATTAGCCATTACAAATCCTTTTTTTGGTCCACTGCTTCTATTTGCAAGCATATACCATTCATCTTCTTGGCAATATGCTTTTAATCCTGTAGGTATTAATGTTGGTTTTATTCCTGGTTTATATGCAGGTATTACAACATCTTCTGCTGCTTCTATATCATATGCTGCTGCATGTTTTGTTTTTCTTACTGGTAAGTGGATATCTTTATCCTCCCAACCTTTTGCTATTTCAAATCCTCTTTTTCTTTCTCCCATTGTTATCTCTCCTTTTTGTTTTTCTCTTGTTATTTTATCTTATTATTTTGTTTTGTCAATATCATTTTTAATGCATATTATATATTATGTATACTATGGTGGTGATTGTATGAATATATGTAATTTATCTGATTTAAAAATAAATAAAACTGCAAAAATTTTAGATTTGTATTGTTCTTCTAATATAAAACGAAGATTATTTGATTTAGGAATTATTAAAGACTCTTTAATAACTCCAATCTTTAAAAGTCCCTTTAATGATCCAACTGCATATCTTGTTAAAGGCACGGTTATTGCTCTTAGAAAAGAAGACTCTTCTAAAATTTTAGTAACTTACCTTTAGTAATAAACATATTATTTAATAACTTATTGGATGGGAGGTTATACTATGAAAAATTTTACAGTAGCTTTTGCCGGTAATCCCAATGTTGGGAAATCAACTATTTTTAATAGTTTAACTGGAATGAATCAACATACAGGAAATTGGTCTGGCAAAACAGTTGGTAATTGCAGTGGTACATTTACTTATAAAGATGCACATTTTACAGCAATTGATATTCCTGGTACATATTCATTAATGTCTAATTCTGAAGAAGAAGAAATTGCAAGAAATTATATTTGTTTTGAAAATCCTGATGCTATTGTAATAGTTGTAGATGGGACCTCGTTGGAACGTAATTTAAATTTAGTCACTCAAATTATGGAGATTAATTCTAATATAATTTTATGTGTAAATTTATTAGATGAAGCTAAAAAGAAAGGAATTAAAATTGATTTAAACAAGCTTTCTTCCCTTTTAGGAATTCCTGTAGTTGGAACTATTGCTAAAAAGAAAAAAACTTTAATTAACCTAAAAAATATCATTTATGATGTTTGCTTAAAAAAAATAGTTCCTACTCCTAATATTGTAAAATATTTGCCTATTATTGAGGATTCTATTTCTTTGCTTAGCTGTGAATATCCAACTATTCCGTTCCCTTTAAATAGATGGATATCTCTTAAGCTTTTATCAAATGACACAAAAATAATAAATACTATTTCACAAAAATTAAATATTGATCTAAATACCTCTTCTATTAATTCTAAAATTGACGAATGTATCTGTCTTTTAAAACGAAATGATATTACTTTGTCCAATTTAGACGAAATATTAATTTCTGCAATCATGAAATATGCAGAACATATTTCTTCTAAAGTTTGTACATATACTAATAAAGATTATTTAAGTAAAACAATTAAAATTGATAGAATTTTGACATCAAAAAAGTTTGGTATACCAATAATGCTCTTATTTTTATGTGTTTTATTTTGGATTACAATTGTTGGAGCCAACTACCCTTCTCAAATTTTATCTGATTTTTTTGGAAATTTAAAAATTCAAATTACAAATTTTTTTAATAGTGTACATTCACCCCAATGGCTTACAAGTATGTTAGTAGATGGAGTTTATCAAACTGTTACTTGGATAATTTCTGTTATGCTTCCTCCTATGGCAATTTTCTTTCCTTTATTTACAATTTTAGAAGATTTAGGATTCTTGCCACGTATAGCTTTTAACTTAGATAGATGTTTTAAATGTGCATGTACTTCTGGAAAACAGGCACTTACCATGTGCATGGGATTTGGCTGTAATGCTGCTGGGGTTGTTGGATGTAGAATTATAAATTCTCCTCGTGAAAAACTAATTGCTATTTTAACAAATAGTTTCGTACCTTGTAATGGCAGATTTCCATTTTTAATAACTGTTGCTATAATATTCATATCTGGAACAGTTTCAGGAATTTTTTCTGGTCTTGTAGCTGCAATAGTAGTTATGCTTGTAGTTTTATTAGGGATTTTATTAACTTTATTAGTTTCAAAAATATTATCTAAAACAATATTAAAAGGTTTACCTTCTTCTTTTACATTAGAACTTCCACCATATAGAACACCTCAAATTGGAAAAATATTAGTACGTTCTTTGTTAAATAGAACTTTATTTGTACTTGGTAAAGCAATATCAATAGCTGCACCTGCTGGATTAGTTATATGGTTATTTTCTAATATTAATATTGGAAGTTTATCTATATTGGATTTTATAGCAACTGAATTAGATCCATTTGCCAAAGTAATTGGATTAGACGGATATATTTTAACTGGATTTATTTTAGGAATTCCTGCAAATGAAATTGTACTTCCAATAATTCTAATGGGATATTTAAAAAACAAAACTCTTATTGATATAGAAAATATAAATGTAATCGGTAACATTTTAGTTTCAAATGGTTGGAACATACTAACTGCAATAAACGTAATGATATTTACACTGTTACATTTTCCTTGTGGTACTACTTTACTTACAATAAAAAAAGAAACTAAAAGTATAAAATGGACTTTAGTTTCTTTCCTACTTCCAACTATTTGTGGAATTATTATATGTTTTATAACTACAAGTGTTTATCGACTTTTTGCACTTTAAGGATTGTCCCTTAAACTCTAAGTATTATTAATTTAATGTTAATCTTTATTTTTTATCTTTCTCTCTGATATAAGATGTATTGTAAAATTTTGTCATTTACTATATAATACAAACACTGTATATAAAAATTAGGGAGGTGAAAATAAATGGGGATTGCATCATTAATTTTAGGAATCATTTCAATCATATTAGCATTTGTTCCTTTCATATGGATGCTTACAGTAGTTACATCTATAGTTGGATTAGTTCTTGGTATATTGTCTTTAGTAAAGAAAATTAACAAAGGCCAAAGTATTGCAGGTATTGTATTATGCGCTATTACTCTTATATTAGCAATTATTTCATTTCAAAATATCTTTAATTCTTTTTCTGATGTAGATACTACTACTTCAACAAATATAGAAACTGGAAAACAAGAAACTACTAGTAATGAAGAATTAAAGAAAAATATTACTATAGAGTCTACTGGAATAACAGCAAATGGAGATTTTTCATTTAAAGTAACAAATAATAATAACCAAGCTGTCTTTATAAATACTATTAATGTAATATTTAAAGATAAAGATGGTAATTTTATGGAAAAATTATCAAGTAATGCATCTTATTTCGGAATCTCTGCAAACTCAGAGGTTATTAATTACCTTTCAGGATATGATACTGATTTTTCAAAATATCCTAATTACGAATTTGAACTTGAACTAGATGACGGATGGGTTGCTGAAGATATATTAATTGATAATTTTGAGATAACTGCTAATAATACTGGAAAACAAATCTCAGTTCAATTAAAAAATAATAATGAATCAGCTTGTAAAGATATTAAAATGGTTGCGGCATTTTATAAAGATGATTCCATAGTTGGATGTACAGAAGGTTTTGAATTCGACTCAACTGTATCAGCTAATGGCACAGCTTATATTAATATTCATTATCCAATGGATTCAGATTATGATGACGTAAAATTTGATGATTATAAAGTTTATTTATTATCAGCTGATAAAGCAGACTAAAAAAAGCCCAGTAGGGCTTTTTTTAGTTTCTTTATTTTTAATTTCTATTTATTATGTCTACTAAATGAACTTTAAGGACCGTCCCTAAAGTTCACCTAAAGTTCATTTTTCTATGAACCTGTTGATTCGTAATGCTTTATGCCTTTCTTCCAAATTAATAAACATGGTATTAAAAATATAAATGCAAATATTGGTACAATTCCATAAAACCAATTACTATCTTTTCCAAATAAATATAATACTGGATAATAGTTTACTAATCCAAATGGAACTATAAATGTAAAGAATATTCTAAACCATTTAGCATAAATATCTATTGGATATTGTGCTACTTTTTTACCTCCTTCTGATAATATATTCATAAATTCTAGCCCATCTACTGTCCAAAAACAAAAAGCAGCTTTTAATACGAATATACCAAAAAATATTGCAATACATCCAATATTCATTAGTATAAAAACTATAAATTTATACATTGTCCACTCTATATTAATATTTGCTATTGCAATTATCATAACTAATATAGATTGTGCTATTCTTCCTATTTTTGAAAAGTCAAATTCCATACACATAGATTGAATTAATGCATTTTGTGGTCTTATTAGAATTCTATCAAATTCTCCACTTTTTACTATATTTGCAAAATGGTCCAATCCTCTAAAAAACATTTCTGACATTGAAAATGTAAAATATACCATTCCAAATAAAAATGCTACTTCAAAAAAGCTCCAATCTCCTATTTGATTAAATTCTTCAAATAAGAAATATACCGATAAAGTCAATAAAAATGTTACAAAAAAGCTACCTATAACTGATATTATAAATGCTTTTCTATATTCTAACTGCATTTTTATTAGCATAAGTATAGTTTTAAAATATACTCTCATAACTATCTCCTAACCACCTTGAATTACTACTTTTTTTAATCTTCTGTTTGTAATAATTGTTCCACTTATTGTAAGTACCGCAAGCCATACTATCTGCATAAGTATAAATATTCCTGCATCCCCTGCACCTATGCTTCCAGAATATATTCTAAATGGTAGATCTGCTGCTAAACTAAATGGTAACATATAGCAAAGGCTTTGCCAAAAATCTGGCATTAATGCTATTGGTACAAAAGTTCCTCCCAAAAATTCCATTGCTGCATAAAATATAGAATATGTACCTTTTGATGTCATTGTATAAAAAATACTTATATAAAAAACATTTAATATTGCTGCCATTAAACATATTGCTAAAGCTAAAGCTATTAAGAACAATATAAATTCTAAAGCTCCTGCTGGTGCTTGTAAATTTAATCCATATGGCAAAAATGGTGCTACAATAAGTATTGGAATACTTTTTAAAAATCCTCCGGAAACTTTATTTGCCAATGTTTTAAAGAACCACATCCAATAAATATTTGTGGGCTTACATAGTTCATAAGAAATATTTCCATTCTCTATCATAGATTTTATTTCTTGATCAGGACTAGCACTTATAATTGCATAAAATGCTTGTTTTAGCCATACATATGATATAAGTTGTGGAAGTGAAATATTATCTGATGTAACAACTTTATAAAAGGCCTGAAATATTAGAATTTGCATTATAGCCCAAAAGAACTGTGTAAACATTCCTGCAATTGCAGATGTTCTATACTGCAGAGCAATATTTAGCCTTAACTTAAAAAAAGATAAATATTTTTTCATTGCTTTCCCCTTTATTTAATTTTTATAATAATCTATTTTTCTTATATTTTTAATTCTTTATATAATTTTGCAATTACATCATCTGTAGACATTTCTTCTATACTTAAATCTGTTACTTTTACTTGTTTTGTTAGCTCATCTAAAATATCTGCCATGTTTCCTTCTTTATGTTTTAATATTAAGCTTGCACTTTCTTCTGTTTGCTCTAATACTTTTGCATCTTTTAATTTTATCTTATCTGTTGTATATTCAAATTTAACATCTACTTTCATCTTGTTTTTATATTTTTTCTTTATTTCATCTAAGCTTCCATCATACAATATTTTTCCTTTACCTATTAAAATAATTCTATCTGTTAAAGCTTCTATATCTTGCATATCATGTGTTGTAAGTATTATTGTTAAATTAGTATCTTCATTAATTTTCTTTATGCATTTTCTAAGGGATAGTTTTGATACTGCATCTAACCCAATTGTAGGTTCATCTAGAAATAAAATTTTTGGATTATGTAATAATGCTGCTGCAATTTCGCATCTCATACGTTGACCTAAACTTAATTGTCTTGTTGGAATATTTTTAATTTCATCTAAATCCAAACTCTCTGTTAATTCTTGTAATTTCTTTTCATATTCTTCCTGAGGAATATTGTAAATATCTTTTAATAGTTCAAATGAATCTATTGGTGGCACATCCCACCATAATCCTGAACGTTGACCAAATACTACACCAATATTTTTTACATATTCCTTTCTTTGTTTCCATGGAATATATCCATCAATTGTGCATTCTCCCGTTGTTGGAAGAAGTATTCCACACATTATTTTAATAGTTGTGGATTTTCCTGCTCCGTTTGGACCAATATAACCAACAATTTCTCCTTTTTTTATATTAAAACTTATATCATCTAAAGCTTTAATAATTTTATACTTTCTTCTAAAAAATGACTTTATAGCATTTTTCATTCCTGCTTCTCTTTTGGAAATTTTAAATTCTTTAGAAATACCTTTTACACAAATAATTTCTTCTTCCATTTTTTCTCCTTTAATTTAATTGTCTTTTAAGTGTTTATAGACAATCTTTATAAAAACCCCTTTTTCTTAAAATTTATTTTTAGCAACGCCTTTAAGGGCCACTTTTAATTTTTTAAGAGTGAGCCCTTATGTTTAAATATTAAATTTGCCACATTTTATCATATTATTTGCTTTTTATCAATATTTTACTATATA
>CALXPV010000051.1 GCA_944390295.1 uncultured Clostridia bacterium
AGTAATGTAAATATTGGATGCATTCCCATTTGTTTGCTTACAAATTTTGGCTCTAAGAATTGTTTTATAACAGACCAAACAAGCCATAATGCAAATACAGCTATTCCTGCTGGTGCATTTCCTTGTATTATTAATATAATAGACCATGGAACCATTATAAATCCTGCCCCAAATAATGGTAGCAAATCTACAAAACCTATTAATATTGCCATTATTGCAACATATTCTATATTTAGTCCACATAAGTTAAATATTATTAAGCCTATTGTTACTAATACAAAGCATAATAAAGATAATCTTGCTTCTGCTTTTATATAATTCCAAATTATAACTAATGATTTTGATGTTATTTCTTTTCCTTTTTCTAACCATTTTTTTGGAATTTGTTTTTTTAATAAATTTTTAACATAATCTCTATCATAACACATAAATATTATTGCAAGAATTGTTATTACTGTATATGTAACTATTCCTGGTATACTTCCTGCAAAATTAATTACACCTGTTGCAAAACTATATAATACATTTTTAACAACTTCTAAAATACTTCCTAATGAATCTTGTATTGCAGAAATCCAATCTTGTGGAATTACAATATTTCCATTTGCTAGATTGTTTAATATATCTAATCCCCAATTATATACTCCATCTATTGATGAATTTAAATTCACTAATAAGACTTTTGCTTCTGATATTATTGCAGAAATCAAAATTGCAAGTAATGATCCAATTATTACTACAACTAACACTAGTGAAATAGTTGCAGATGTTTTTCTTTTTAATTTACATTTATTCATAAAAAATTTTATTAATGGTTCAATCATTGTTGCAATTAAAAATGCTATAATAAATGGTACAAAAAATTCTGCTACTTTATATGCTAGAAATAAACATACTAATGTGAAAGCTAATACCACTACTTTAAATAATATTCTAGAATAATATTTTCTTTGTTCTTCATTCATATTACTTTATTCCTTCCTCTAATGATTTATTTAAAATATATTTAAGTCTTTCATCTTGTTTAGTTAAATATAAATATCCTATTAATCCTTCAAAAGCTGTTGCATATGCATATTCTGCTGGTGTTGCATTTTTCGCTATATGATGATTTTGTGTGTTTCTTGCTCTTCTTACTATGTTTTTTTCTTCTTCTGTTAATTCATCTTCTATTGCTTTTAGTATTTTAGCTTGTCCTGCCGCCTTAACAAATTTGATTGCATTAACATGTAATTTATGTACTTTTTCGTTTGAATTATTAACTAAATTAGTTCTTATAAATAATTCATAAACACTATCACCTACATATGCCCAAACAAGAGGATTTAATAAATTAACTTCTTCTGGTGTTCTTGTGGGCTCTGCTATGTTTTCCATTCTATTCCACCTTTCTTTTATTTTACTTTTTCTAAAGTGATTCTTCCTAATTTTCCACTTCTAAAATCTTCTAATATTATGTTAGCAGTTTTTAAATCATCTATATTTCCTCCAGAAACTACTGCTCCACGCATTTTTCCTATTTTTAACATTACTTCATAAATGATTTCATTTTCTGGTCTATAGCCACTTTCCAAAGAATCTAATATTTCTTCTTTGTTTAAGTTATATCTTTTTACTAATTTGTCTATGTCGTTTTCTATCAAATATTTTAGAAAATGATATGCTACTTCTGTTTTTTCTAGTACATCATCTTTTATTGTTCCTGTATATGCTAAATTTAAAGCAACTTCTTCATTTTCAAATTTAGGCCATAATACTCCTGGTGTATCTAATAATTCTATACTATTACTAATTTTTATCCATTGTTTTTTTCTTGTAACACCTGGTTTATTTCCTACTTCTAAAGAATTTTTATTTGCTAATCTGTTAATAAAAGAAGATTTTCCTACATTTGGTATTCCAAGTATCATTATTCTAATTTTTCTACCAATTCTTCCTTTTTCTTCTCTTTTATTTAATTCTTCTTCCATTATTTCTTCTGCTTTTTTTATTACATCTTTAATTCCTTTTCCAGAATTTGCGTCAGTAATAACTGCTGGAATTTTTTGTGTTTTAAAATATTCTATCCATTTTGTAGTTTCCTTTTCATCTGCTAAATCGCTTTTATTTAATACAACTATCTTCTTTTTTCCATCTATTATTGTATTTATATCAGGATTTCTACTAGATACAGGTATTCTGCTATCTAATAATTCAACTACTACATCTATTAATTTTAAATCTTCTCGTATCTGTTTTCTTGTTTTAGCCATATGCCCTGGATACCAGTTAATGTTCAATTTCATCACTTCCTTTATTATCTAATATTTTATAATTAAATTCTTCATCATTTTCTATAATTAAATCAAATTCATTTTCATGGCTTAATATATTTACTCTGTATTGACTGCTTCTTTCTTCACTATATAATTCTATTGGATCTCTATTTAGTTGTTCAGTTCTACTTTTTCTTCTTTGTATCTCGTTTTCTGTATTACATTTTAAAAAAATTGTTAAAGATTTATCTTTATCTTTATCTAAAAAAACTGTACCTACACCTTCAATAATAGTTAAAAAATATTCAGATTTTAATTGTCTTATATTGTTTTTTTCTTTATATCTTTTAGGAAAATAGAAACAATCTACACCATGGTCTATATTATAAATAAGTTCGTATATATTTTTCCAAAAGTATGATTCATAATTAGATGATGTATATCTTCCTGTATATTCTACTTCATTTTCAGTCCATTTGCTTATTCCATTTTTTCTTAATGTAGTATTTACTAAAAAATCATCTGTTGAAATTAAATTTACAACTCCATACTTTAATGATTCTTCTTGGATTTTCTTGCTTAATGTAGTTTTTCCACTACAACCATTTCCACATATATATATTTTGTTAAAATTATTTTCTTTGCAAATGTATATAATTCTTTTAGTTATTTCTTCTATTTTCATAAGATATAAAATCTCCTTATACTTTAAAATTATTGTATATTTTAGTATTACTAAATAATTTTAATATTTCTTTAAAACTTTTATCTTTTTCTTCATCATTCATATCTAATAAATTCCATCTTAAGTTTTTATTTCTGCAATTAGAAATGCTTAAAATTCCATTATTAGAAATAAATTGGCTAAACATTCCCTCTTGGCATTTATCAAAATATGGACAATTATTAACACATTCTTCTGAAAAAGTACTTCCTCTGTTTGAATCTTTTACTTGAATATATTGATTTCCTTTAAAATATCCTGACATAGGTATACCTGTAGAAACAAGCATATTAAAATTCTCTTGATATCTATCTGTTATACTTCTTAAAAATTGTTTTATATTATCAATAGATTGATATGAATTTTTGAAAAAGCTATTTGACTCTTCTTTATTTTTTTCAAAATATTCATCATGTTTTATTAAGTCTAGTAATTTTATATTTACACCTAAGTCAAGAGCTTTTAATATCAATTCTGGGGTTGCATTAATATTCTCTTTAGTTATAACAATATTGTAACGCACCTTAATTCTTCTATCTAATAGCTCTTTCGTAATATTTACTACTTTTTTTGACAAATATTTTTCATATTCTATATTTCCTATTTTTCTATTTAATGAATCTACACTTATTACAACTTCGATTCTTTCTTTGTATTTTTCTATTATATCTATATAATCTAAAATCTTATATCCATTTGTAGATATACGAATTTTAATATCTTTACCTAATTCCATAATATTTTCTAATAGTTTTCCAAAATAAGGAACTGTCGTTGGCTCTCCACCAGTAATTCTATAATTTTTAATTCCATTATTATATGCTGTTTTTATAATACTTTTTAAATCATTAAATTCTATTGTTCCAACTGCATTGTCTAAATTTTCTCCACTATCTTTACAATAAAAGCATTTTAAATTACAAGCTGATGTAATTGCCAATGCTAATAAAATTTTTCGTTCTTTTTTTTCCATCATTTTACCTTCTTTTCGCTATCTTTCGCGATAATATTATATGCTATTTTACATAAAAAAGCAAGCTATCATATATGTGCTTGCTTTAATTTCATTGTTTTTAATAAATTATAATTATAACCACAAAAATAAGTATTTTGACTAAAGTTTTATGCTACATTTTTAATCTGGTTTTCTTTTATATATTTATCTATTATTTCTTGCATTTTTTCTAAGTCTTCTCCACAGAAATATATTCTTTCTATTTTTCCAAATGCATAATCATATACAGAAGAATATTCATATTCACCTTTCATTTTTTCCTTTAAATCATTATATACTTTATTTGCTTTCTTTTTACTTAAATCATCAACTCGTAATTCTACTACTTCTAACTCTTCATATTCTTCTACAATCTCTCCATCTACTTCTAAATAACTACCTTCAGGTAATTTATAAGAATCAATCATATTCTTAAGTTCTTCTAAATTTGACTCTGGTACTTCAAATTCTATATCTGATGCATAAGGCATTCCATCCTCATCCAAAGGAAATCCATCACCTGTTATCAATCCAATATTTTTTTCATCCATATATTTTTGCATAGGAATTTCAAAATTTTTTTCTAAATCTGTAAGACTTAGTGGCATATTTATTCTTAAAGATACATATGGGTAATATTCTTCATCTTCAGCTAGCCCTAAATTTTCTTCTGTTTCAAGATTTATACCATTTATTTCTTCTTCATCTGTGAGAATCTCTATTATTCCAAGCTCTGCTTCAATCATTTCCTTTTGAAGACGATAATATGCTGTTCCTACTACTCCCACTACAATTAATAATATTACTATTAATATTTTTTCTATTATTTTTTTCTTTCCCATATTTATTTCCCCTTTTATATTAAAAAAGTAGCTTCGCCATATGTACAGATTGCTTCGCAATCGCACTCCTATATAAAACTTAACCTTGTTATATACGTAAAAATCTTCGATTTCTCCTATATAATAAAAAACATCAAAAGCAAGCTATCTTATTTATAGCTTGCTTTGCAATTATAAAGTTCTGTAGTTATTTTTATCTGCTCTATCATCTAATTTTCTATCATATTGTTCATTTTTATAAAACCAATCTGTTTTCTTATCTGTTGGATTTGCTGCTCTGTTTTTATCTGCTAATATATTTAAGAATGCAAATAGTGCAACCACGATACCAATAGTTGATGCAATTATTGTATCATATGTATATATATCTGCACCTTCGCCAGAAGCAACAATCATAATTGCATCAAATAGTTGTGGGCCAAAGTATGCACCATATACTAATAAATAGATAAGACCACCTATTAGATTTCTTTTATATACACATATTAAAAATACTATTGTTAAAAATAGTAGCATTACTTCTACATTAAAATTTTGTATAGGGAATCCTGAATCTTTTCCTGTTGCTGACATATATGTAACGAATACTCTAAATCCCCAAAACATTATTCCAAATAATAGTGATAACATTGAACTTAATTGTTTCATATATTTTCCTCCTCATTTTATCTTAAGTTAAATAACATTATTATCATACCCACACAAAATAAAACTGCTCCAATAATTTTTAATGCTAATGTTCCAGAATTTTGGTCTCCAATCCCAAACCTTTCTCGTACAATTCTTCTTGCATTATATATTATTAATACTGCAGATAATGATATTAATGCTCCTACTATTGATAATATAATATTTACATCCATATTTAACATCCTTTTCTTTTATAACTATACTTTTATTTTATTTATTTTTTATATAAAAGTCAATAAATTACTACTTAATTCTTTATATTTTGCAAAAATTACCAAGAGCCCACAGAATAATTAACTTATCCATGTAGGCTCTTGGTTTTAGTTTTCTTTGCTAGCTAAACTAGCTGATGGAATCTGCAAATTCCAGCAACTCTGCTTCAGAAGAAAAAGCTACCAGAATTGTATTCTTCAATTCTTTTTTTCTTTTGGCTTTTTCTTCCTGCCTTTTTGCTTTTGCAACTTCTGCAGTATCTCTGGTTGCAATTTTTTCCAGTGCCTCCTCGATTGTTCTTCCCCTTTTGATTTCATACAGGATTGCGATAATCTCCTGCTCAATCATCACGGAAAAGTTTCTCTTCCGAACCGCTTCTGCCACATTTCCAAAAACGATTTTTTTCTCGTATAGCATAGTGGCTTCTGTTAAAGCCTTTGGAAGAAGCACGATTATATCATCGTCTCCATTTTCGGACTCAGGTAAGTTTTGTGTTATTACCTGAATGATTTCGTCATATGCTTCCTCCACTGTTATCGGAAATATGAAGTGTTTACAAGCCCACTCGACGAGCTCGTCAATCGTCAGGTCTTCATCTTCAAGGTGCTTATACACTACATCATGAAATAGTGTATATCCCGGCATCCCCGTCATCCTTACGCCATACATTTGACGTAAGATTATGCTTACTGCAGAATATCTGCTCCGCTTTTCTTCTAATTCTTTTTCATTAGTTTCCTTTTGCATTTTTTTGCTCCTTTCGTCTTTCGTGTCCTCATGATTGTTTAGAGGTTTACTGTTGGTTTTTTGTTACAAATTAAATTATATCATATTAACATAATATTGTAAAATTTAACTTATTGTTTTCTATTGACTTATTCGACATTTTCTTTTTTCCCATGTTCCTATATTTCTAGTCTATCTTTAAATTTCTCATTAATTAATTGTTTTAATTCCTTATTTTTATCTAATTTTAGTTTTGGATCTTCTTCCATTATTTTAATCGCTAATGCTTGAACTTGTTTTAATACTGGCATATCTTCAAAAAGGTTTGCAATCTTAAATTCAGGAAGACCATGTTGTCTAGTTCCAAAAAATTCTCCACTTCCACGAAGTTCCAAATCTTTTTCAGAAATTATAAATCCATCATTTGTATCTGTCATAACTTTCATTCTTTTTCTAATTACGTCTGATTTTCCTTGATATATTAATATACAATATGATTGATATTCTCCTCTTCCAACTCTTCCTCTTAATTGGTGTAATTGTGCAAGTCCAAATCTTTCTGCATTTTCTACAACCATTATACTTGCATTTGGAACATTAACTCCTACTTCAATTACAGTAGTAGAAATTAAAATATCAATTTCACCATTTTTAAATCTTTCCATTATTTCATCTTTTTCTTTATTTTTCATTTTACCATGCAAATATTCCACACTATAATCTTTAAAAACATCATTTTTATATTTTTCAGCCAATGCAGTAACAGACTTTAAATTCATTTCTTCATTCTCTTCTACTAGTGGACATACAATATATGCTTGTCTTCCTTCATCTACTTGTTTTTTTATAAAGTTATTTACTCTCTCCTCTAAGTCTTTTGTAACTGCAAATGTATCAATTTTCTTTCTATTTGGTGGTAACTCATCAATTATAGAAATATCCAAGTCACCATATAAAATTAATGCTAATGTTCTTGGAATTGGAGTTGCTGTCATTACTAGTACATCTGGATTTTGTCCTTTTTCTACAATAGTTGTACGTTGTTTTACTCCAAATCTATGTTGCTCATCTGTTACTACAAATCCTAAATTTTTGAATACAACATTCTCTTCTAATAGTGCATGTGTTCCAATTAAAATATCTATTTCTCCATTTTTTAATTTTTCTAAAATTTCTTCTTTTTTCTTTTTAGTTATACTAGAAATTAGAAGTTCACATCTAATTCCAAATTGATCTAACATTTCTTTAAAGCTTTCTAAGTGCTGACTTGCAAGAATTGCTGTTGGTGCCATAATTGCAACTTGATATCCACATTTAACAGCTTTATATGATGCAATAATTGATACTGCTGTTTTTCCAGAACCTACATCACCTTGTAATAATCTATTCATATTTTTATTACTTTCCATATCTTTATCTATTTCTTCCAAAACTCTTAATTGCGCTTTAGTCAACTTAAAAGGAAGAACATTTATTACATCAGACATTTTTACATTTTTATCAAACTGAATTCCATTAGTATCTGCCTCATATTTATTTTTTAAGTTTAATAATGCTAATTGCATTCCTAATAGTTCTTCAAATACTAATCTTTTTCTCGCTTTTTCAAACTCATCAAAATTTTCTGGGAAATGAATTTTATTTATTGCCTCATTTATACCTAGCAAATTATATTCTTTTTTTATGTATTCTGGTATAGTTTCTTCTAAACTATTGTCTACCAGTTTTAATCCATTTTCTATTATTCCTCTTAATACATTTTGTGATAAATTATATGTTAATGGATAAATTGGTATTATTTTACCAGTATTTTTAGTTTTATTTTGATCATCAAAAACAGGAGATAACATTTCTACTCTATTTTGAATTCTTTTTACTTTTCCGAAGAAATGATATATTTCTCCTACTTTAAATCTGTTTTTTAAATAGCTTTGGTTATACCATGTTATTACACATCTTCCAGTTTCATCTTCAACAATTAATTTGTAAATAGTCATTTTTCTATTTCTTATTCTCATTTCTGACATTTTTGCCACTGGAATTGCTTCGATTAAGACTTCTTCACCATCAATTGCTTCTGCTATTTTTACTGGCTTATTTCTATCTTCATAATCTCTTGGATAATATGTAATTAAATCTTTTAAATTATATATATTTAAATTATTTAATAATTTTACTCTATTAGGTCCAACACCTTTAATATATTGGATTTCTTTATTTAATTCAGACATTTTTTCCTCCTTATTATGTTGTAATTATATACTATTTTTATCAAAAAGTCTTGTATTTTTTTACATTCTATGTTATTATATTAAACAGTCAATTTATTATCTTAATTAGGAGGTGCAATAAGATATGGCAAAATGTGCAATTTGTGAAAAAACATTATCACATGGAAATAAACTAAGTATTACACGTTCACACGTTAGTAATAGAGCTTCAAGAACATGGAGACCAAACTTAAGATCTGTAAAAGTTATTGAAAATGGTCAACCAAAAAGAATTAAAGTATGTGCAAAATGTTTACGTTCAGGAAAAGTTAAAAGAGCTTAATTATATTTTTATTATAGATGGTATATTAGCATACCATTTATTTTTTTATCCAAAACTAATACTAAAACACCTAAAATAAATATTTAGGTGTTTTTTTCCTTAATTGGTAGCTATTATGTATCAATCTTTAATTTTAAATAAAAATTTAACAATTCCTCTTAAACATTTAGGAACTTTTTTTACAACAATTGTCATCCTAATCTCCTCCTTTTCATTAGCTAATATAGATCTTTAAAATTCTAGCTACAAAGCCATGATATTCCCACTATTACAACTGCAACACCAATAATAAAAAGCCAGCCTGCTAAAGGAAGTAATAATACTAATAATATTCCAATGCCTAAACCAATCAAAATTACAGCTAATGTCTTTTTTAATAATTTCCACACTTTTATTACCTCCTTATATAATTCTTATTATATTTTATGAAAAAATAATTATATTGTGCCTACTTTATGTTGATAAATTATTATGTTATAATCACCTTAATTGAATAAAGGTTTATATTCCCTTTTCTCAAAAGTGTAATCTAGTGGAGGTAATTATGAAAAAACAAGATGCAATAAATATGGTAAAAATTTTGAAAGAAACTTATCCAGATGCAACATGTAGTTTAGATTTTAAAACACCTTTTGAACTTGTAATTGCAGTTATGCTTTCGGCACAATGTACTGATGAAAGAGTTAATAAAACTACTCCCTATTTATTTGAAAAATATCCTACAATTGAGTCTTTTGCTAATTGTGATATAAGTGAATTAGAAGAAATTATACATCCTTGTGGTTTTTACAAAAATAAAGCAAAAAATGCAAAAGCGTGTGCACAAAAACTGCTTTCAGATTTTGATGGTATAGTTCCTAAAACTTTGGAAGAATTAATAACCCTTCCTGGGGTTGGTAGAAAAAGTGCTAATGTAATATTATTAGAAGTTTTTGGTATAGCAAATGGAATTGCAGTTGATACTCATGCAAAAAGAATTTCAAATAAAATTGGATTATCTAGCAAAAAAGAACCAGAAAAAATAGAACAAGATTTATTAAAAATATTTCCCAAAGAATATTTAAAAGATATTAATCATTTATTTGTTTGGCATGGTAGAAATACATGTGTCGCAAGAAATCCAAAATGTGAAGAATGTACTATAAAGCAATTTTGTAAAACTTATTTAAAGTCTCATAAATAGACTTCATATAAGCTTGACAAAAAAATTTCTTTAATATATATTGGCTTTAAATAATAAAAGGAGGGTCACAAATGAAAAAATTAAAATTTGGAATATTATCCATAATTTTAGTATTAATTATTTCAATATCTGGAATATCTTTTGCAACAAATGATACTTCTTCAGATTTACAGGTAAATAATACTAATCAGACATCATTAGCTAGTGATTTATATTTAACAGACGATACCATAGAGTTAACTCAAAATGTTGAAGGAAATGCATTTTTATTTGGAAAAGAAGTAACAGTTTCTAGCCAAATAGATGGTAATTTAGTAATAATGGCAGATACAGTTAATATTACTGATGATGCTTATATTGATGCCAGCGTATTTGTATTAGCTAAAACTATTCAATTCGATACACTAAGTTCTCATTTATATGCAGTATGTAATGAGCTAAATATATCAAGTGATCATGGAGTATATAAAGATTTATATGTTTTAGCTAAAAAAGTATCAATGCATGGAACAGTAGGAAGAGATGCATATATTTACGCAGATGAATTAAGTCTTTCTGGCAATAATTCTGTAGGAGTAATTAAAGGAGATTTAACATATTCTTTACCAGAAGATATAGAATTTCCAGAAGGAAGTATAGTTGGAGAAAAGAACTACTCTAAAAAAGCAGAAATGAAAACAGCATTAGATTTCCACGAAATATTATTACATTTTGTTAATGCTATTTTCGCAGCAAGTTTAATTTATCTAATATTAAAATTCTTCTTAGCTAAAGGATTACAAAAATCTTCATCTTGCTTAGCTACAAAATTCGGAAAGGTATTTTTAACAGGTCTAATCTCACTAATAGTTATTCCTATAGTATCTGTACTATTACTTTTCAGTAAAGTAGGATTTGTACTTGGAGTTATACTTTTAGCTATATATATGCTTATGCTTGCAATTGCACCTTATTTCTTATCTGCAATTTTAGGAAGACGTATGGCTAATAATAAAACACAAACTAAAGTAATTGTAGAATATTTAATAACAATAGCTATAGCACTTGTTATATCTGCAGTTTCAATTATTCCTTATATAGGATTTATTGTAGGATTATTCATATCTATTTTAGGATTAGGAGTAATCATATATAATATATTCTTTGATAGTAATAAAAAAGAGATTTCGCAAAATTAAATTATGTAATAAAAAATAGCTCTTAAGAGCTATTTTTTATTGTGTAGGAAAATCGTCAGATTTTTACGTATACAACAAGGTTAGGCTACCCTGAATCGTCCGAGCAAAGCGAGTGACATCTATTTCGCCATTGCTTCAGAGACTAACCCTGCGAAATGCCTTTCTTATATTTTTAATTTTTTTACCGTTTCTGCATAGTTATCTGTTTTTAAAATTCCTGTTCCTACTACTGCAATATCTATTCCTGCTTCCTTTAATTCTTCTATTGTTTCTATATTAATTCCACCATCTGCTTCTATATATGTATCTAAATTCTTTTCCCTGATATATTCTTTTAATATTTTTATTT
>CALXPV010000052.1 GCA_944390295.1 uncultured Clostridia bacterium
TTATCATATAAAAAGTTATGTTCTTCATTTTTATTTGCATATAAAAATATCATCATTTCTTCTGGTATTCTTTCTTGCAAAGTTTCTGATAAATTTCTTATTATTTCATATACTTCATAGATAGCATTTTTTAAAACTACATCTTCCATTATCTACCATCCTAATTCGAGTTTTTTATTCTTTTGTATTAATATACTTAGTAATTAAGCATTAAAATATACAACCAACAATGATACCAATTATTGCACCAACAAAAACTTGAAGTGGTGTATGTCCTAAAACTTCTACAAGTTTTTCTGTAACTTGTACTCCTGTAAGTCCTGGTGTTTCTACTAATTTATTTAATAATTTCGCTTGTTTTCCTGCTGCTCTTCTTACTCCTGCAGCATCATACATAACAACAAAAGCAAAAATAACTGCTAATGCAAATACAGGACTGTCAAATCCTACATTTTTTCCAACTAATGTTGCTAGTGCCATAACAACAGCACTATGAGAACTTGGCATTCCTCCTGCACCTAGTATTCTTTTAAAGTTAAATTTTTTGTTTTCTACCAAATCCCAAATCACTTTAAATAATTGTATAAAAAACCACGTTAATAGTGGGATATATATGTATTTGTTTGTAACTATTTGTATCAAAACATCCATCTTTATTTTATCCTTCCTCCGGCAAGAAATTTTCTTCCGATATATTTCCATTATTGTTTATTAAAATATTAATTCTTTTTTCTGAATCTTCTAATATTTTACTGCACTCTTTAGATAATTTGATTCCTTCTTCAAATTTTTTTACAGACTCATCTAAAGTTAAATCTCCTTTTTCTAATTCTGCAGTAATTTCTTCTAATTTTTTCATTATTTCTTCAAAATCCATTGTATTACTCCTTTATATAATTTTAGCGTCTTTAGCTCCATCTTGTAATCTTATGCTAATAATATCATCTTGTTTTAAGTCTTTGCTACTTTTTATTACTTTATCGTCTTTTTGAATTATTGAATATCCTCTAGATAAAGTTTTTAAAGGGCTTAGTGTATCTAGTTTTGTAATGTTTGTTGCAGCCTCTGTTTTACTTTTTTGTAATTTTGTAAGTACACTATTTGTCATATTTTTAATTATTATATCTAGTTTTAAATATTGATCATTTATATTTCTTAGTGGATCTGTATAAATTCTACTTTTCATGCATTTTTCATATCTCATTTTCATAATATCTATTTTTTTCTTTAATGCATTTTTTAGTCTTAAATTATACACATCTAATTTTTGACCTATTTCTGCTACATTTGGAACAACTAGTTCTGCAGCCGCTGATGGAGTTGGTGCTCTTAAATCTGCTACAAAATCAGATATTGAAAAATCTGTTTCATGACCCACAGCAGATACTATTGGAAGCTCTGATTCATGAATAGCTCTGGCTACAACTTCTTCGTTAAATGGCCATAAATCTTCTAACGATCCTCCACCTCTTGCTAAAATTAAAACATCTGCTAATTTTTTGTCATTCATAATTTTTATAGCTTCTGCAATTTTCTCACCTGCTCCTTCTCCTTGTACAGGAACTGGATATAATCTTATATATACATTTGGATTTCTTCTTGTTGAAACATTAATAATATCTTTTATTACAGAACCAGTATTTGAAGTAAGTACACCTATTACTTTTGGCATTTTAGGTAATTGCTTTTTATATCTTTCATCAAAAAGACCTTCTTTTTCTAGTTTGTCTTTTAGTTCTTCATACGCCTTATATAAACTACCTAATCCGTCTTCTTGCATAGCTTTACAATAAAGCTGATATACCCCATCCCTTTCAAAAACAGAAATTGTACCAAAAGCCAATACTTCCATACCATCTTTTGGTACAAATTTTAGGTTCGTTGTATATGATTTAAACATAATGCATTTTATAAGGGAGTTATCATCTTTTAAAGTAAAATACATATGACCTGTATAATGATGCTTAAAATTAGATATCTCTCCTTTAATTAAAACATTATTTAGTAATTCATCTGTTGCTATTTTATCTTTTATATATTTATTTAGTTCTGTAACACTTAAAGCTTTATATTCCATTACTCGATATTTAACTCCTTAACAATATTAGCAAGTACACCATTTATAAAAGAAGATGAAGCATCTCCTCCATATTTTTTTGCAAGCTCTACTACTTCATTTATTGCTACTTTAAATGGTATCTTTTTATATAATATTTCATATATAGCAAGTGTAAGTAATGCATTATCTATTTTAGAAATTCTATCTATTGTCCAGTTGTCTTTAAGATTTGCAGATATTTTATTTTGAATTTCTTGTAGATTTAAATTTATATTTGATATATCTTCTTCTATTTCTTTTTTATCTCTTTCTTTTAAGTTGTTATCTTCTAAAAATAATTGTATTTCTTCTTCATTCACTTCTTTTTTTATTTGTAGACTATATAAAATTTTAAAAGTTAATTCTCTTTTTGCTGATTTTTCCATTTATTTCCCCTCTACATTCTATCTATAAAATTCTTTAATTTTTCTTTTACTGCATATTTGTTTCTTTGTATATAATTTCCAACAAATATTCCCATTCCTATTAAAATAATTCCAATAACTAATTGGTATAGCTTAGTTACTAGTATTAAAATTGCAATAATAGCTCCTATAATAGCTCCTCTATATTCATATAAAAAATCTTTAAAATTATTCATATTAATCCTCCTTTCTATGCTTCTATTTTTGTCTCTGGAGTAATATTTCTAATTCTTACATTTACTTCTTTTGTTTCTAAATCTGATGTCTTTTTAATTGCATCTTTTATTCTATTTTGAATATTAGCTGTTAAATCTTTTATTACAACATTAGGATGTACATATAAAGTTACATATACCATTAAATTATTTTCTTTATCTAATCCTACTTTTGCAACAACATTTTCTGTTCCTTCAAAACCTCTTGCAATATTTATTACTAAATTTTCTAAAGTATCTTTAGAGATTAATAATTTACCATTATCATTTTGTAATAATACACCATCTTTTGTTGCTCTTTCATCTTTTCCTTTAAAGAATAAAGCTTTAATAGATAAAAGAATAACTACTATTACAACGCCTAATACTATGCTTGAATATGGCTCTGTAAATAATATTTCGTCCACAAAAGTATGAACTGTTTCGATGTCTAACCATCTAAATAATAATACAGCTGTTAATACTGATAATAAAAACATTACTATTGAATATATTACTAAAATAAATCTATCTAAAAATTTCATATGAACCTCCTAAATTTAATCTTCTGTTTTTTCTACATTTACACCTTGTACATGTACATTAACTTCTTCTACATTAAGACCTGTCATGTTTTCTACCGATTTTTTTACTTTTGTTTGAATATCAAAAGCAACATCTGGTATACGTACACCATAATTTACAATTATATTAACATCTATTTTTGCATCATTTCCTTCAATTTCGGCTTTTATTCCTTTGCTTAAATTCTTTTTACCACTAAGTACCTCTTGTATTCCTCCTGCAAATCCTCCTGCCATTGCAAATACACCTGGTACATCTGATACAGCAATTCCTGCTATAGTTGCAACAACTTCATCCGAAATATTTATTGTGTTTTCTTCTTCATTTAGGATGCTTTCTACAATATTTTCTTTATTTTCTTCCATAATAACCTCCTAAAACTTTATTAAAATATTTACTACAAGAAAAGCGAATATAAGATTTTCTACGCATTGGTAAATGCTAGAAACTCTAACATTCGCCATAATTGTCTAGTACAGAAAGCTCTCCTCCTAGGAGAACTTTCCTACTATACAAAAAAAATTGATATACTTAAAATCTGTATAAAGTATATCAATTTATATATTTTTTTACAACCATTTTATTAAATTTCTTTTTCCTTTACAAATATTGAACCTGATATTAAAGGAGTTCCTCTTAAGAAATCTGCTGTCTGCATTCTTTTTGCATTTTCACCTTGAATTTCCGTTATTTTTAATACATCGTCCTTTGTCTTAATGTATAAACCTACTTTAGGATCTGATAATATAATTGTTCCTGCTTCTAAACTATTAAATTTGTTTTCATATTCTTTAAATTCTAAATGTTCATTTAAAAAGTTTTCTTTCAAAATCACTTCTGATTTCCAAAATTTTATTTTTTTACCATTTATAAAAGAATATGCACCCATAATAGGATTTAGTCCTCTTATTAGATTGTGAATTTCTTCTGCTGTTTTTTCTTTCCAATCTATAAGAGACATTTCCTTATCAAGCATTGGAGCCATTGTAAAATCTTTTCCTTGTTTTTCTCTAGGAGCTTTTCCCTCTTCTATAAGTTTAAGTGTTTTTACTAATAATTCTCCACCAATTTTAGCAAGTTTTCCCCATATTTCTCCTGTAGTTTCTTCTTTTCCGATATCTATTTTTTCTTTTAAAATCATATCTCCAGTATCCATACCTTCGTCCATATACATTGTTGTAATACCAGTTTCTTTATCTCCATTTAAAACTGCCCATTGGATTGGAGCTGCTCCTCTGTATTTTGGTAGTAATGAACCATGTACATTAATACAGCCTAATTTTGGTATTTCCAATATTTCCTTTGGTAAAATTTTTCCGTAAGCTACTACACAAATAACATCTGGAGCTTCTTCTTTTATTTCGTTTATAAATTCTTCATTATTTCTAACTTTTAATGGTTGATAAATTTTTAAATTCTTTTCTAGTGCAAATTCTTTTACAGGGGAATAGCTAACTTTCATTCCTCTTCCTTTTTTCTTGTCAGGATTTGTTACAACTCCAATAATTTCATATTTTGCATCATATATACTTTTTAATGATTCTAGTGCAAAATCTGGTGTTCCCATAAATAATACTTTCATGCTTATCCCCCTTACTTATTAATTATTTTCCGGCTTAACAATTTCTAATGTTCCTGGTAACATATTGTCAATAAATAAAATTCCATCCAGGTGTTCTGTTTCATGGCAAATAGCTTGAGCTAATAAATCCTTAGCTTTTAATTTTTTCTTTTTTCCATCTAAATCATAATATTCTACTTCTACTTCTTTTGGTCTTTTAAGAACAGCAAATTGATTTGGAAAACTTAAACAACCTTCTTCAACTTCGTGTTCTCCTTTAGTTTTAGTTATTACAGGATTTATAAAAACTATAGGGCCTTTATTGTCATATATGTCTATTACAACTATTCTTTTTAATATACCTACTTGTTGTCCAGCAAGTCCAACACCATTATTTTTATGCATTGTTTCTATCATATCTTCTGCTAGTTCTTTTAATTTTTCATCAAATACTTCTACAGGTCTTGCTTTTTTTCTTAAAATTTCGTCTCCTGCTTGTCTAATTTGTCTAATTGCCAATTTCTTTTCCTCCTTCATGGCAAGGCACATCCTTTACCCTCTTTAATTTTATCTTTTATAATATTAGGAGCATTCCCAATATCTTATAACATATTTGTTGGATTTGTATCTGCAATAACTCTTACATTACTTTTTGTTATTTCATCATCATACAAGCAATTATTAATAATATCTATTAGTTTATCATTTAAATTTGTTTTTATTATAATTCTCCATCTAAACCTATTTTTTATTTTATCTATTGGTGCCGGTAATGGTTTTAATATATTTGCTTGTATAGCATTTTGTTTTATTTGACTTTCTAATTTGTCATATAATTTATTTGAAATATCGCAGACATTTTTTTCTTGTTCTCCACTTATTCCAAGCATAATTATATCACAAAATGGTGGATATCTCAATTGCCTTCTTAATTTAATTTCGATGTTATAAAAATCTTCATAGTTTTGTTTTTTAGCATATTCTATACTATAATTTTCTGGATTATATGTTTGTATAATTACATTTCCCTGCATGTTTTCTCTTCCAGCTCTTCCTGCCACTTGTACAAGAAGATCAAAAGTCCTTTCACTTGCTCTGTAGTCATCAATATTTAGGCTCCCATCTGCAGAAACAACTCCAACTAATGTAACATTTGGAAAATGATGTCCTTTTACAATCATTTGTGTACCTATTAAAATATCTATTCCCTCTTCATTAAATTTTCGCAATATTTCTTCGTGAGAATTCTTTTTAGTTACTGTATCTATGTCCATTCTAATAGTTGTAGCTTTAGGAAAAATTTTATTTATTTCTAGTTCTAATTTTTGTGTTCCTGTTCCAAAATGACGTATTTTTTTGCTACCACATTCTGGGCAAATATTTATTAATTTTTCTTCATGCCCACAATAATGACATTTAAGTTTTTCTTCTTTTTTGTGATATGTAAGGCTTATATTACAATTTGGGCATTTTGCTACAAATCCACAATCACGGCACATTATAAAAGTTGAAAATCCTCTACGATTTAAAAACAAAATAGTTTGCTTTTTATTTTTTAGATTTTCTAGAATTTTTTTATACAATTCCATACTAATCATACTTCTATTTCCATTTGCTAATTCTTTTCTTAAATCAACAATTTTTATATTTGGCATATTAGAATTATTGGCTCTTTTGGTTAATTTTAATACTTCTATTTCTTTAATTTCCGTTTTATAAAATGTTGATATGTCTGGAGTAGCACTACCAAGTAAAACCGGAATATTATTATATTTAGCAATCTGACTTGCAACTTCTTTTGCATTATATCTTGGTGACATCTCTGATTTATATGACGAATCATGTTCTTCATCTATTATTATTATTCCTAAATCCTTAGCTGGTGCAAATATTGCAGATCTTGCGCCAATAATTATTCTTGCTTCACCATTTTCTATTTTTTCCCAACTATCATGTCTTTCTCCAACGGATAATTTGCTATGTAAAACAGAAATTATTTCTTTACCAAATCTTGAAATAAATCTATTAATCATTTGAGGAGTTAAAGATATTTCTGGAACTAAAACTATTGCACTTTTACCTTTGTTTAAAACTTCTTCTATTAGTTGTAGATACACTTCTGTTTTTCCAGATCCTGTTACTCCATATAATAAAAATTCTTTGTATTCATCATTGTTAATTGAATTCAATACTTTTTTATATGCATTTTCTTGTTCTTCTGTAAATTTTAGATTATTTGTTTTAACTATATTTTTATTTACCAATGGGTTTCTTTGTATTTGATCTTTATATAAACTAACTAAACCATTTTTTTCTAATGTTTTTATTATCGCTCTTGATGTATCTGTTTTCTCTATAATTTCTGTAACTTGAGCACTTTCATTTGACATTAAAAAATTTAATATTGCAATTTGTTTTTCTGATTTTATTTTTTTATCAGCTATATACTTACTTAATTCCTCTTTTGAAATATTAATTTTTGCAAATGTAGCTTGTTTTTCCGAAATTCTATTTGCAAAATTCTTACTAGTTGTACCTGGTTTAAGCATAAGTTTCATACATTCTGCAATGTTTGAAAAATACTTCTTTGCCATCCATTTTGATAATGCTATTTTTTCTTCTGTTAGTGATGCTTTTTCCACTCCTGCAATATCTTTAACTTCGAAAGAAGTACTTTCTTTAATATTTGTTACAAATCCTTCTTCCAATTTTTTATTTCTTCCAAATGGAATAAGTACTATGCTTCCAATTGCGACTTTATCTTCTAAATCTTGTGGAATATTATAATCAAATACTTTATTAAGACTTTTAACATTTGAATTAACTATTACTTCTGCAATCATTTTTTCTCCTTATTTTATGCATACTTTTTAAATAGAAAAAGATATTATTATTCTTTTTCTTATAAGAACAACAATATCTTACTAAAATTCCGGATTTTTAACTTTTTCTTCTTCTTCGATTATTTGCTGTATTATAGATACCGTTTTTTCTAAATCGTTATTTTTTATAACATAATCATATATTCCAATTTTTGACTCTTCAAAATCAAATCTATTTAATCTTAATTGAATCTCTTTTGGACTTGGTTTATCTATTCTACTTTCTAATCTTTTTTGTAGCTCGTCCTTTGGAACTCTTAAAAATATTGTTACAACTTTTGTATCTTGTTTTAGTAGTTCTATTAAACTTTGAGTTCCATTAACATCTATATCTTTTACTATAACTTTTCCTTCTTTTATTTTTTCATTTAAAACTTTTCTTGATGTTCCATAGTAATGATTATGATGTACGTCATACTCATAAAGTTCTCCATCTTTTATCATTCTTTCAAATTCTTCTGTTGAAACAAAATTATATGTTTCTCCTGGCACATCTCCTGGTCTTATATCTCTATCTGTATAAGAAGGAATTGCTATTACATTTTCCATTCTTTTTATTAATTCTTTTTGAATGGTATTTTTTCCTGCTCCAGCAACACCAGATAAAATAACTAACATAATACCACCTTTCCTTCAGCAATTTCATTTGTTGCTAAAGTAACTGATGAATTTGATTTAACTTTTGTTGTTGGTTCTGCTCCAGATGCTATTTGTCTTGCTCTTTTAGATACCATTATAACTAATGTATATCTATTATCTACTTTTGTTAATAAATCTGTTACTGATGGTTTTACTAACATAATACATTCCTCCTAATTATTTTCTTTATTATCTATATTTTTATCTAATCTAGCTGCTACTGTTTCTGGTTGAAGCGCAGAAAGTATTAAATGATCAGAATCTGTAACTAATACCGCTCTTGTTCTTCTTCCATATGTAGCATCAATTGCTGTTCCTCTATCCTTTGCTTCTTGCACCATTCTTTTAATTGGTGCAGATTCTGGACTTACTATTGCTATAATTCTATTTGCAGAAACAATGTTTCCAAAACCTATATTTACTAATTGCATATACTCACTTCCTATTCTATATTTTGAACTTGTTCACGTATATCTTCAAGTTCTGTTTTTATTTCTATTACTAAATTTGTTATTTCTAAACAATTAGATTTTGAACCAATTGTGTTAGTTTCTCTATTCATCTCTTGTATAAGGAAATCTAATTTTTTTCCTACTTTTCCGATATCTTTTGTATTTAGTAATTCTTTAAATTGTGCTATATGACTTTTTAGTCTTGTAACTTCTTCTTCTATTGATGTTTTATCTGCATATAAAACTACTTCTTGTGCAATTCTTGCTTCGTCCACTATATCTGTTTGTAGCATTTCTTTTATTCTGTCCTTTAATTTTACTACATATTGTTCTATAAGTCCAGCAGAATATTCTGAAATCTTAGAAATATTTTGAAATATTTTCTCTAGTCTTATTTCCATATCTTCTGCAAGTTTTGCACCTTCTTTTTCTTTTGTAGTAATAAAATTATCTAACGCTTCATCTAATGCTATTACTAATTCATTCCAAAATAACTCTGTATTATCATCTTGTACAACATTAAGTACGTCTGGTAATCTTGAAATCTTCATTATAGAAATATCATCTATTATGTTATTTTCTTCTGCCATCTTTTTTAGTTCTGTTATATAGGCTTTTGCCATATCTTGATTTAACGTTACTTTTTTACCTAAATTGCTATTGTTTGTAAATATTATATTTACATCTATTTTTCCTCTTGCAACTTTTTCTAATATATGTTTCTTTATTTTTTCTTCTAAAAAACTTAGAACATAAGGCATTCTTATATTTACATCTGTGTATTTATGGTTTACAGCTTTAATTTCAATTACATATTCTCTTTCATGGTTCGCAAATGATCCTCTACCAAACCCTGTCATACTTCTAATCATTTTTATTATCTCCTATTTCATTATTCTTTTTAGTAGTTTTTGTAGTTTTCTTCTTACTACTTGTTTTAGCTTGATTAGTACTTTCATCTTTTTTATCTTCTTTTACTTCTTTTTTTGTTGTGTTTTTTTTAGTTTTATCTGTTTCTGCCTTTTGTGTTCGTTTTTTTGGTATTGCTACTTTTTTTGTTGTTTTAGCTGTAGACTTTTTAGGCTTTGCCTCTTCACTTTTGTTTTCCTTTTTAACAGTTTCTGTTTTACTTTTTTCTGTTTTCTTTTCTGTTTTAGGTTCTTCTTTATTTAAATTAACTATCTTAGCTGTTTTTTTAGTTTTATTTTCTTCTTTCTTTTTAGGTTTTGTTTCTTTTTTATTTACTGTATTTTTTTCTTCTTTTTTATTATCTTTCTTAGTTTCTTTTTTCTTTTGTCTTTTTGTTTCTATTTTAATAATCTTTTCTTCTTTTACTATTTCGCTAATATCACTTAAACTGTTTACATATTCTTTTTTATATTTGCTATATATTTTTATACATTTAGCAATATAATATACTGCAATTATTAAAGATTCTATTGCTACAACTACAACAAATTGTTCAATAAATATTTGATATACATATACTTCACACAAAGTTGCTATTGCAACAAATAATGCTTCTAAACCATGTGTAAATAATGTTAAGTCTATTTTTTTATAGCTTCTTTCGAATAGAATTATAGAAAATACAAGTATAGATAAACTAAATACTTTTAAGTCTACTATGTAAATTTCTTCTCGTATGTTCATAAATCCAAGAATTTTCAAAATACAATAAGCTAATATTACAATTGCAATAATTACATTTTTAAAAATAGCTTTATTAGCTTTTTGTTCATATTCTTTTGACATCTTTTTCTCTTTTTTCTTTTCTTTTTCGATTTCTTCTACTATTTTTTCAGTTTTTTTGTCCATCATTGGTTCTTTTGTTTCTACATTAGTATTTTCCATAACTTCTGTCTTTTTTTTCATATCCGATCTCATTCCTCCTATTTATAAATTCGACTTTTAAATATTTACACTTTTCAGTTTAAATCCCCTAATTCATACATTAATATGCCACTAACAACTAAAGCTACTGTTTCTGTTCTTAATATTCTCTTTCCTAATGTAACTACACTTACATTGGGCTCATTAATAATATTTTCTATTTCTTTTTCGTCAAATCCGCCTTCTGGTCCTATTATAATAGCTATATTTAGTTGTTCTTTTTCTATTAATTTTAATTCGTTAATAACTTGCTTTATGCTAAGTTTATTTTCATTTTCATATAAAACTAATAATTTATCATATTTACTGTAATCAATTTGATTTAAATTTATAATATTATTAATTTTAGGGATTATATCTCTTCCAGACTGTTTAGCTGCAACTTCTGCTATCTTTCTCCATCTAGTAATCTTATTTTCTTTATCTTTTTCCTTAAGCTTTACAACAGTTCTTTTCATTACAGTTGGAACTATTTCTTTTACACCTAACTCTGTACATTTTTGTATTATTAATTCCATTTTATCTGCTTTTGGTAATCCTTGAAAGATTGTCAAATTCAAACTAGATTCTGAATTTGATATTTTGTCTAAGATAATTTGGCAAATAATTTTATCATCTAATAATTTTAATATTTTAGCTTCATAATTTTTACTAGTATCTGAATTACATATATTTAATAAATCATCTACTTTTTTTCTTAAAACATTTTTAATATGATTTACATCATTGCCTGTAATCCAAATTTCATTATTTTCTTTTAAATTTTCCGATTTTATAAAAAATTTTGGCATTTATCTCTCCTATTTTTCTTTTTCGTACATATTATACTCTTTTT
>CALXPV010000053.1 GCA_944390295.1 uncultured Clostridia bacterium
ATTCTGTAAGACCAGCATCATCAAATAATTTTAAAATTTCCTCTTCTTTAATATCTTTTCCAAGACACAAATTTTCTCTAATACTTAAGTCAAATAAATCAACTTCTTGAGAAACAAAAACTAAGTCTAATTTCTCATTATGAATTTCTTTTCCATCAATTATAAACTTACCAGAATATAAAGGATACATTCCAGACAATATATTAAGAATAGTACTTTTTCCTTGTCCAGATTCACCCATAATGCTAATTTTATCTCCTTTTTTAAATATAAACTCTGGAATTAGTATTTTACTAGAAGAGGTATTATATTTAAAAATTACTTCTTTTAATTCTAATTTGTTCCAATCTTTTATTAGTTTTAATTCTATATTATCTTTAAAGAATGCATCTAGTTGTTTTTTAGCAGCATTAAATTGTACTTTATTATCTATTAATCTAGAAGCAGAATTTAGTTTCCCATACATAAACCTATTATTAGTGGAATAAAAGTATCTTTTATTAGCCACAGTAAATCTTCATAAAGTCTACCTGTATCTTTAATAAGATTATAGATATAACCTGTATGAGTTTCTGAAATGTTTTTTGAGGGCATGTTTTGTAATTTATTAAAATAGTATTTAGAAATATCTACTTCACCCATGCTATATACAACATTATCAATTCTAAGTTCTATATAGTGTGAAATTAACATTACTATGTAGAAAATAACTAGAAAGACTAAAAGGGAAGTAGAATTCATAACTATTTTTTTATAAATTATACCATTTAATTTTTTATTGTGATATAATTCGAGTAAATATTTTAAAAGGAAGTAATAGTGCTTTACATTCAAGATTCGTTCGAGCTGGCTAATAAAAGCCTATTTCATCCTTACAAATATATTATAAATTGATCGAATGGAGGTCTTTATGAGTAATGATGAAATAATTTTAATAAGTGCAATACTTGCAACAGCTACAATGATTGCATTTAAGATGATAATTAATATAATTAGAAATATACAATATAGCAAACTTGCAAAAGACAGCAAAGCTAGAATGAAAGAATTAGAAGAATTAGAAAAAGAAGGAAAAATACAAACAACAATAATAGATTTAGGAAGCGAAAAATACAGAGTAAGAAATCCAGCAGATTTTAATGGTATTATTATTGATGGCGAAAAATATAATGATTTAACATCTTGGTTTATAAAAAAAAGTGAAGCATTATATGTAATAGGTAAACAAGAAAATTATATTATAAAATTATTAATTACTAAAGAGTAATAGGAGAAACATATGGAAAAGCAAAAGATAACAAATATAATAGAAGAAATACCACAATATAAAGTAAATAAAATAGCAAATGAAGTTGCTAGAAGAATTGTAAATGTATTTCAAAAAACAGAAGAGGAATACATTCAAATTTTAGAAAAGATAGAAAAAGTAAAAATAAAAATTGCAAAATTTGAAGATGAAAAAATAACTCATTATTATGAAGAAGGACAAATATATTTTTCAAGCAAAATATATTTAAATTCATTAAATCCTAAATTAATTATAGAATTTTTGCATTACTTATCTGATGAAGATGATATTACATATTTTAACGAGGCTGTTAATTTATATATTACAAAACTATTAATGCAAGATTTAAAAGAAAGAATGGAAGTTCATGAAATATTTATCTCTTCTTTAGCAGAAGGAAATTATGCTCTTTTAGTTAATCTTGTAATGCAACTAAATTATTTAATAGGAAATGATGAATGTGCAAATAGTACAATATTTGGAAATGAGGACTATAAAAATAAATTAGAAGAGGTATTTGGTGGATTTGCAGAAAACTTTATAAAGAAGTTTAATATTTTGTATCAATATCAATTAGATTATTATACAGATGAAGATTTATATGAAATCCATCAAAAAATAAAAGCACTATACTTTGAAATTCAAAATGATATTATGGATTATGGTTTTAACTATATATTAAGAAATGTAAGTAATTTAGAAGAAATACAAAAATCAAAAGAAAAATTAGAAAAATTACAAAACTTAAGAGGTGTAATAGAAGAAGACAAAGACTATACAGAAAGAAAAGATAAAATTTTAGAAAGATTAAATAGAAAAGAAATAGAATTATCTAAAACTACTAAAAAGAATGCTATAGCTATTAGATATAGTAATAAAATATTAGAATTTTTTAAGAAAATATTTTCTTTTAATCATTAGGAGAAAAAATGATTAGTTATATAGAGAAATTACCAACTCCAGAGGAGTTTAATCTTTTGTATGAAGCTGTAGGATGGGGTACTATAGATACCAATATTATAGATACAGCTTTAAAAAATACTGTTTATTCTATATGTGTCTATGATGATAGCAAAATAATTGGATATGGTAGAATAATTGGAGATAAAACAATGTTCCTATATATTCAAGATATTATGGTTTTGCCAAGCTATCAAAATCAAAAAACAGGTACAAACATAATGAATAAAATTATAACAAAAATTAAAGAACTTAAAACAATAAACCCAAGTTTAAGAACATATATAGGACCTTCAAAAGGAGTAGAAGAGTTTTACAGAAAATTTGGCTTTATAACTAGAAAAGAAGCAGATTTAGGAGAAGGTATGATTTTAAAAATATAAAGAGGCAAGTATGGAAGATTTAAAAGAAATTATAAACAAAAGCAAAAGTGTGGTTTTCTTTGGTGGAGCAGGAGTTTCTACAGAAAGTGGAATTCCTGACTTCAGAAGTAAAGATGGATTATATAACCAGAAATATAAATATCCGCCAGAAGAAATTTTAAGCCATACTTTTTTTATGAATAATACAGATGAGTTCTATAAGTTTTATAAAGATAAAATGAATTCATTAAAATATAAGCCAAATATTACACATATAAAACTCGCAGAATTAGAAAAAATAGGAAAGATAAAAGCAATAGTAACTCAAAATATTGATGGATTGCATCAAAAAGCAGGATCTAAAAAAGTATTAGAACTACATGGAAGTGTACATAGGAATTATTGTATGAAATGTGGTAAATTTTATGATGCAGAATATGTTTTTAATTCAGAAAGTATTCCAAAATGTTCATGTGGTGGAATTATAAAACCAGATGTTGTATTATATGAAGAGAATTTGAATGAAGACATATTAGATGAAGCAATAATGCAAATTTCTAATTGTGATACATTAATAGTTGGAGGAACATCACTTACAGTATATCCTGCAAGTGGTCTTATAAGATTTTACAAAGGAAATAAACTAATTTTAATAAATAAAGACAAAACACCTTATGACAAACTAGCAAATTTTGTTATAAATGATAGTTTAGGAAATGCATTTAAAAATTTATAGGAGGGATTAACATGAAAGAAAAAGCAAAAGTATATTTTACAGATTTTAGAGCTTTACCAGGAACAAGCTTACAACAAAAATTAACAAAACTAATGAAAAAAGCGGGAATAGAAAATATTGATTTTGAAAATAAATTTGTAGCTATCAAAATACATTTTGGAGAACCAGGTAACTTAGCATATTTAAGACCTAATTATGCTAAAACAGTAGTTGATATGGTTAAAAAATTAGGAGGAAAACCATTTTTAACAGATTGTAATACATTATATGTAGGACAAAGAAAAAATGCACTAGACCATTTAGAAGCTGCATATGAAAATGGATTTAGTCCTTTTTCTACAGGATGCCATGTAATTATAGGTGATGGTTTAAAAGGAACAGACGATATAGAAGTTCCTGTAGAAGGTGGAGAATATGTAAAGACTGCTAAAATAGGAAGAGCTATTATGGATGCAGATATATTTATTTCGTTAAACCATTTTAAAGGTCATGAAGCTGCAGGATTTGGAGGAGCTTTAAAAAATATTGGTATGGGCTGTGGAAGTAGAGCTGGAAAGATGGAACAACATCGTTCTGGAAAACCTTCAGTAGATACAGAAAAATGTAAAAAATGTCATTTATGTGCTAAGAATTGTGCACATGGAGCAAATTCATTTGATGATAACGGAAAAGCACATATAGATCATAACAAATGTGTTGGTTGCGGTAGATGTTTGGGAGCTTGTAATTTTGATGCTATATACAACAATAACAACCATGCAAATGAATTATTAAATAAGAAAATGGCAGAGTATTCAAAAGCTGTATTAGATGGAAGACCAAACTTTCATATTAACTTAGTTTTAGATATTTCACCATACTGTGATTGTCATGCAGAAAATGATGTGCCAATTTTACCAGATATAGGAATGTTTGCAAGCTTTGATCCAGTTGCATTAGATCAAGCTTGTGCAGATGCTTGTAATGCACAAACACCAATTCCAGGAAGTAGATTAGATGACAACATGCATTCAAAAGATTTTGAAGATCATCATGACCACTTTAAAAATACAACTCCACAGAGTGAATGGAAATCTTGCCTAGAACATGCTGAAAAAATTGGAATAGGTACAAGAGAATATGAAATTATAAAAGTTAATTAAACTTTTTAAATATATTATAAGTAGAAACATAACTAGGTCTATTATATCTTTTTAATAAATATAAAGAATTAGGATTTTTAGTAATTTTATTAATACCTTCTTCGCAAGAAAGGCTAGCTTTAAATCCTAGTTCTTTTATTATGTCTAAAGAAGAATTACTAATACCTCCAAAAGGATATGTAAAACATGTAGGTACATATCCTGTATTTTCTTTAAATTCATTTTGAAGTTTATTAATATCCTCTTCTAATATTTTCTTATATTCATCATCAGATTCACCTTTTTTCTTTTTAGCACCTATTCTTCCATGTGTATTATCATGCAAGTTATATGTGTGATTTTGAAATTCTAGACGTCCACTTGATATTAATTCATTAATATCTTTCCATCTTAGATAGCTATAATTTAAATTTGCTTCATCAGTTTCTGAAAACTTATCTGTATAACTACCAACAATAGAAATTACAGCTTTCATATCGTATTTTTCAAGAAGTGGATATAAATATCCATAATTATTATAATGTCCATCATCAAAAGTTAAAATAATTGGTTTAGGAGGTAAAGGTTTATCATCATAAACATAAGAAATTAAATCAGAAATAGTAATTGTCTCATAACCATTTGCTTTTATATATTTTAAATCCTCTTCTAACACAGCAGGAGTAATAGTATATTTATTTGATCTAGCTGGATCTTTTAATATGCTGTGATACATAATTATAGGGACCTTTATATATTCGTCAGAATTTGCGAAGGCAAAAGAAAAAAGTAATACAAAGATAAATATTAATACAAATAAAAATAATAGAATATGGGCTAATTTAAAGACTTTAATTTTCACATTATCCTCCTAAATAAATTCTTAATAAATTGTATACTTTTTCCTTAATATTTATGTGCTAATATATGAACATAGCAAAAATAAAACTATTTGAGGAGGGGAAAAATTTTGAAAAAAATTATTTTAAGATGTGAAAACTTAAAAAAGAATTTTGGAAAAAAAGAGATATTAAAAGGAGTTTCTCTTAAACTAACTGAAGGAGATGTATTAGGATTTATAGGACCAAATGGTGCAGGAAAAACTACAACAATAAAACTTATACTTGGACTTCAAAGCATAACATCAGGAAAAGTATTTATAAATGGTTATGATATAGAAACAGATTTTACAAAAGCTATAGAAGGTGTTGGTACAATTGTAGAAAGTCCAGATTTATATATGTATATGTCAGGGTACGAAAATCTAAAGTTAGTTGCAAATCTATATAAGAATGTAGATAAACAAAGAATTGATGAAATTGTTAAATTAGTTGGGTTAGAAAATAGAATTAAAGATAAAGTTTCAAAATATTCATTAGGAATGAGACAAAGACTTGGAATTGCACAAGCAATCCTTCATAAACCAAATCTATTAATATTAGATGAACCAACAAATGGACTAGATCCAGAAGGAATTAAAGAAGTAAAGACATTACTTAAGAAATTAGCAGAAGAGGAAAATATGGCAATTTTAATTTCTAGTCATAATTTAGCAGAGCTAGATACTTTCTGTAATAAGATCTGTATTATAAAAAATGGGGAAGTAGTAGAGACAAATGATATTGATACTTTTAAGAAAGATGTAAAAAATAATTGCTATATTTTAGAAGTAGAAGATAGTAGTGTAATTAGTTCTATTATAAATTATAAAATTGATATTTTAACAGAAAGAGAAGTTAGAGTATATATAGAAAAAGAAGAAGTACCTCTTCTTTTAAAAGAACTAATTTTAAGAAATGTAAAAGTATATAGTGTTTCCGAAGAAAATCTAAGCTTAGAAGATGCATTTTTGAAAAAGACAGGGGGTAATGTAATTGAATAAGTTAGTTAAAAATGAGTTAGTAAAAATATTCGCAAAGAAAAGTATGATTGTTATGACTGTACTAATTATTGTATTCGTAATTGGTTATAATATATTAAATAAAAAAGGGCAAGAAGCATCAGCATCATATTCTGCATATTCAAATTCATATATTTCATATTTAGAAGAGGAATTAAAAAGTTTGGATGTAAATAATCCAACAGACTTAAATAATTATGTAGAAACAAAATCTGAATTGGATGTTGCAAAATTAGGGAATAAATACAAAGATATAAGTTGGCAAAGTGATGTAATTCAAAGATTTATCTCTCCACTTATTACAGAAATTAATAATTATGAATATTTAGAAAAAGATGATAAAAAATTAGCTGAAACAAAAAAAGAATATGATGAGATGATAAAAGCATTAGATAATGATTGGAGATATTTTGCAAGTAAAGAGTTAGAAGAAAAAAATACAAGTATTGATGAATTAAATAAAATGCTTGAAGCAGACAAAGAAAATGAAGATATTAAAAATCAGTTACAAAACTTAAATTTTCAAAAAGAAATCCTTATATTAAGATTAGAAAAAGATATTCCATATGGAGCTGAAACATATAAAAGTCAAGCAATGCAAAATTATGAAACATTTATGACAAATTATAATGGATATGCACAAGAAAAGAATATTACTGATGAAGAAAAATTAGAAATGAACAATTATTTGCGAAAAGCAAATTTATATAAATATGATATAGAAAATGGTACAGAATATCAAAATACGCTTACTGCAAACTATGCATTACAAAACTCTATGTCAACATATATAGTTGTAGTTGTTTTGATTGTAGTAATTATAGCGGGAGTAATGATAAGTGAAGAATTTAATAAAGGAACTATAAAGTTATTATTAGTAAGACCTTATAGTAGAACAAAGATACTTTTATCTAAACTAATCGCAGTATTTATTACAATGATTATTACAACAATATTTGTTACATTATTGCAATTAATAGTTGGAGGATTTGTGTATGGATTTGGAACATATTTTATGAATGTTGTACAATTTGATTTAGTATCTAATTCTATAGTTGTTATGAATATGTTTGCATATTTAGGCTTAATATTTATATGCAAATTACCTATATTAATATTAATTGGAACACTTGCATTTGCATTAAGTGCATTATCTTTAAACTCACCACTTGCAATTGCTTTACCAATCTTTGGATATATGGGAAGTGAAATGATTAATCTAGTTGCTCTTAGTTATGGATGGAATTGGATTAAATATTTCGTAACTCCTAACTGGGATTTAAGCCAATATTTATTTGGTGGATCACCTATGTTTAGTAATATGAGTGTAGAATTTTCTATTACAATTTGTGCAATATATTTTGTAATAATGTTAGTTGCATCTATTGTTACATTTAACAAGAGGAACATTAAGAATGTGTAGAATAAGAGAATGATAATTTGTAACATATTAATTTACAACCTTATGTAAACATGGTATAATTATATTGTAGCACAATAGTATTTTCATCTCTTTATACAGTAAAAAATACTGTATAAAAATAAAAGAAAAAGGAGGATTGAGGGATGAAAAAATACAATAACATCATGGAACTTCGGAACGCAGCTGTAGAGGTCTTGACAGGGCTTCAGATTTCATGGCCGATGTATAACAAAGCTGAACCGCTTTCATTGGGAGATATTCCCGAGAAATTCGAGCACAAATATGCTTGGAACAACGGAACGATTTGTTTCGTTGATGGAGGAAAGCTCTTTGTCATACCGGCAATGTGGAATGCTCATCAGATTTTGATGAACGAAGGCTTCTGCGAAGCAAGCTTTTATGTACCGTTTTCCAACGGTGATTTCCCCTTGCAGTATAAAGCGAAGTGGGAAGCTTTAAGAGCTGAGCAGAACCAGAGTCGAAGGGAGCAGTTTCTTGAGGATTGCGCGGAGTTCTGCAAAAAGAATGGAATCGGTGAAATTTCCGACGAACTTCTTAAGCAGGCTATGCAGATTCCGGCAATAGGTATGAAGGCTCAACATCCGCTTGAAGGAGAAAAGATTTTCACTCCAATTGGTGGTTGTTTCTTTGATAGTGTTTTCTCTAATTATCTGGGAACATATGACACCAAAAACGGTGTATGCATTTTTCTCAGTAGTGATGGGAAAACATATATCACGAAAAAAATGGAGCTGATTAAGGCTCTGAAAGCTGCTGGATACCGCAGAAAGGAACAGATTGTTCCACTTTCTGACGGAGAAGTTCTGGTTGATCCGGCGCTGAAAATGCGTTGGGCAGCAATGTAACACGAAATAATCTCTCATTCAGGTGAAAGATTTCATTAGTCTTTCTCCTGTGAATACAAGCCAAGCTCATTTGCTTGGCTTTTTCATTGCAAAGGAAATAAGTTTCAGGTTTCTAGTATACTTGATATTTATGTAAAAAATGCTATAATATTGTAGGAAAAATAATAGGAAGGTGTAATTTTGATAACAAAATATATTGATTTAAAAAAAGAAATTGAAGAAAATAAAATATGTGAAGCATCAAACGAAATAAAAAATGGAAATCTAGTAATATTTCCAACTGAAACAGTATATGGTATAGGTGCTAATGCTCTTAATGATGAAGCTTGCAAGAATATATTTAAAGCAAAAGGGAGAGCAGGAGATAATCCATTAATTGTTCATGTAAATAATTTAGAGATGATAAAACAAATAGTAGAAAAACCAAATGAAATAGAAAAGGAATTGATAAATGCTTTTTGCCCAGGACCTTTTACAATAATTTTAAAAGCAAAAGACATTATTCCAAAATCAGTAACTGCTGGATTAGATACAGTAGGAATAAGAATGCCATCAAATAAAGTTGCAAAAAAATTAATAGAATATGCAGGAGTTCCAATTGCTGCTCCTAGTGCAAACATATCTGGTAGACCTAGCGGAACAAATATAGAAGATATAAAAAATGAATTTGATGGAAAAGTTTCAGTTATACTAGATGGTGGAAATGTAGATATAGGATTAGAATCCACAGTAGTAAGAGTAATAAATAATATTGTAAAAATACTAAGACCTGGTAAAATAACAAAAGAAGATATTGAAAAATTAGGACTAGAAGTAGATATTGATAAAAACATACTTGGAAAATATGACGGAAAGGAAAAAGTTTTATCACCAGGAATGAAATATCGTCATTATGCACCCAATACTAAATGTATGATGGTATATAGTAAAGACGAAAAAAATATGATTGATAAAATAAAAGATATTGCTAAAGATAAAAACACATTAATTATATGTAAAGACAAAAATTATAACGAATATGATGCAAAATATAAAATAGCAATGGGTAATACATTAGAGGAAATTGCACACAATATATTTTCAATCTTACGAAAAGTTGATAAATATAATGTAGATTTAGTAATAATCGAAGGAATGGAAAAGGAAGGCTTAGGATTAGCACTAAATAATAGATTATTACGTGCGTGCGAATATAATTACTTAGAAATATAGGGATAATATATAGTTAAAAGAAAAACTGGCTCACTTAAAAATAGTGAACCAGCTTTTTTCATACTACATAAATTTGTTGCTTTAGCCTGAGTGATTTACTCTCCGACCTGACGCATGCGATGACTCGGCTCGTCTTTTTTGTTATCTTCAGTAATAACTTCAACCGTATCATCGTCCAAGTCAACGGTTCTAAAGCCTAATAGACGGTATTCATGGACATAGACCGGAACAAATTTTTTGTTGCCATCAAGAATATCCATAAAGCTCTGAAATTTGTCTTCTTCAGACATCTCCTCATGAATTTCTCTAGAATACCTAACAGATTCCGCGAAGGGATAAAAAACTTCTTCTGTAGAAAATCCTCGTAAACAAAGTTCATCCCATTCTCTATTTAGACGTTGCATAACCTTCCAAAGGTTTTCATACCTTTGGAAAATCATACCATCACGCCAATTCTTGGCATGCTTTTCACTAGAATCTGACATATGAACTTCGTTCGTGCGAACAAGTTCATATATAGCAATAATTTTTTCTCTGAATTTTATTTGATTTTCTTCGGTTCTCTCTAAAAGAATTTCATCATAAAGAGAGTATAACTCTCCAAAGATTTTCTGAAGAGAAAGCAAATCTTCAGAAGAAAAATCTTCATAATTCCTTGTATTCTTGGCCAAAAGAACAGGAATTAGTAAAAAATAATCGATATTGGTTCTTAGTTGAAATGAGTCAATATTAATTGGGGTTTCAAGAATTTTTTTCCGGAATTCCTGAAACAATGGTATAAACCCTTCATTACATGGAGCCTTTAAGCTCTTTCCACTTTTTATAGTGATAAGTTCTCTACTCAGCTGCTCCACAATCTCTTCTTGAATCTCATTCATGTAGTATCCTCCTTCTTGGTGTGTTAATAAACTTACAACTTGTTACTTGTATAAGCAAAAATGCTTAAAACCACTAAAATTATACCACACTTTACATAAAAAGTACAGTATTTAAAATAATTACTTAACTTCTTAATGTTTTATATTATTAAAAGTGTCAATAATTTTTGAATATTTCACTAAAAAATAGATATATTTTATTAGCGAATATTTCACCATATGTATA